>NZ_JBMIOP010000080.1:0-14067 GCF_049197365.1 Mycobacterium sp. THU-M104 | reverse complement strand
CGGCACCACCGCTGCACCCGCGCTACATCCGTCTCCGGCAGACCCATTCCGCTAGTCTTGCAACCGTCCCCGTTGCGACGTTGACTGGAATCCGCCTACTCAGAATTGGTCGCAGACGGGCTGGGTGAAGGGGTGCGCCTCGAACAGGAGCGAATCGACTGGCATTGGGCCGAGCAACGGCTCATCCCGACACTGAGCCGACGCTAGACGGGGTCGACGAAGACCGGTGGCTCGCCTGACATCCCGGCCACCACGGCGGCGAGTTGATTGGGCTGGCCGATCAACCCGGTTTGCAACTCGGACTCCCGTTTTAGTGCGGTGGCGGCGTCGTGGCTGGTCCATGTCTCGTCGCAGAGACGTTTGGCGGCACGCACCGCATCGGGGGACTTCTGCGCGATCTCCTCGGCCAGCGCCAGGGCCGCCGCCAGCGGGTCGTCGTCGTTTCGTGTGACCAACCCGAGAGCCAAAGCCTCACTGCCAGAGACGATCCGGACGCTAAACGTCAGCTCCTTGGCGACGTCGATCCGGACCAGTCGCGGCAGCGTTTGCGTGATGCCCATGTCGGGAACGAGACCCCACTTCACTTCCATGATCGACAGCTTCGCCTCGGGTGCAGCGACCCTGATGTCGGTGCCCAACGCGATCTGCAGGCCGCCGCCGAAGCAGTTCCCGTGGATCGCGGCGATCACCGGCGCCGGTACCAACGACCAGTCGTAGGCCACCCGCTGTGCGAAGTTGGCCAGTCGGCCGCCGTCGCGCTCCAGCAGCACCCCGGTGCCGCCCTGGCCGGACATGAAGCTGGCGATGTCCAGCCCCGAGCAGAAGCTCCTGCCTTCGCCGTGCAGCACGACCGCGCGAACCGACGCATCGCTCGCCAACTGCTCTGCGGCGTTCGTCAGGCCCTCGAACATGGCCCGGTCGGGCGCATTGTGCTTGTCGGCGCGCACCATCGTCACCGTTGCGACGCCACCGGCGCCGATCTTCACCTGAACTCTGTCATCGGCCATGTTCGAAACCTACCGCGACGGCGGCGGCTTAAGCCACCCGCGGTGTGGAGGTGGCAGTAAAGGAAATGGATCGTGACCAGGGCCCTCGATTTGGTGGCTGATGGCTCTCCCGGAGCACTGTGCAAAGTCCTTTGGCCGCAGTCTGTTTCGAAGATTCACATGACTCGCAAGATGCTGTCGAGCAAACCGCAACCACGTGGCGCGCTCGGCGACGCCACCATGGTCACCGGCCCGGCTCGCACCACCGTCGCACCCGATCTCGATACGCTAGTCGAGCCCGGGGAACCGCTACAGTGCATCGCACACGAGGATGAGGCATTGCCATTGGCCGCTATTGCGACTGGCGCATCATTGGTTCGGGCCGGTAGCCGGGTTGCATCCGTCGACGGGATGGGCGCACTGCTGCGCTACGTCACGGCCGGCGGATCGCCTCCTGCCGAACGCAGCCTGAGAACTCAAAACCACTCTTGAAGTCCTAGCGCCAAAGGTGCGCTAGCGACCAAGGTGCGCAAGCTAGCCGCGCTTGACGAGACGCACCGTTAACTCAAGGCGACTCTGAAATCGCAGCCGGTGTTGGCGCGCACCTCCTCGACCGTCACCCCGGGACGCAACTCGGTGAGAACGAGTCCGTGTCCCGGTTCGACGTCGAACACGCAGAGGTTGGTGATGATCATGTCCACCACGCCTTTGCCGGTGAGTGGCAGCGTGCATTGCCTGAGGATCTTCGGGCTGCCGTCTTTGGCGGTGTGATCCATCAAGATGATCACGCGCTTGACGCCCGACACCAGGTCCATCGCACCGCCCGGCCCCTTGACCATCTTGCCCGGCACCACCCAGTTGGCCAGGTCGCCATTCTCCGCCACCTCGAGGGCACCCAGTATCGAGAGATCGATGTGGCCACCACGGATCATCGCGAAGGAATCGGCGCTGCTGAAAAAGCTTGCGCCGGCGATGCTCGTGATCGTCTGCTTGCCGGCGTTGACGAGATCGGGATCGACCACCTCGTCGGGCGGGTAGGCGCCAATGCCGAGCAGCCCGTTCTCCGACTGCAGCGTCACGTTGATGTCGTCGGGAATGAAGTTGGCCACCAGCGTCGGCATGCCGATGCCCAAGTTCACGTAGTAGCCGTCGCGCAGTTCGGCGGCGGCGCGCCGGGCCATCCGCTCGCGAATCGGGCTGTCGCCGTTGCGCTCGGCGCCGGTGCTGACGGTGCGGAATTCGATGCGCTTCTCATAGTTACGCCCCTCGATGATCCGGTCCACATAAATACCCGGGGTGTGGACCAGGTCCGGATCCAGCTCGCCCACCTCGACGAGTTCTTCCACCTCAGCGACCGTCACCGCGCCGCAGGTGGCGACCATCGGATTGAAGTTACGCGCAGTCTTGCGATAGACGAGGTTGCCCGCCGTGTCCCCCTTCCACGCTTTGACCAGCGCTACATCGGCCCGAATACCTTCTTCCAGAACGTATTCGGTGTCGTCGAAAACCCGGGTTTCCTTACCCTCGGTGTGCACCGTGCCATAGCCCGTACGGGTGTAGAAGCCGGGAATGCCGGCGCCGCCGGCACGTAACTTCTCCGCCAGCGTGCCCTGGGGGATAAGGGCCAAGTCCAGCTCGCCAGCCAGCGCCTGGCGTTCGAATTCCTTGTTCTCGCCGACGTAGGAGGCGATCACCTTCTTCACCTGCCGCGCCTTAAGCAGCAGGCCCATGCCGAAATCGTCTACCCCGGCGTTGTTTCCGACGATCGTGAGGTCCTTGACACCGCTGTCTGCCAGAGCCTGGATCAGGTTCTCCGGAATGCCGCACAGACCGAACCCGCCGGCGGCAATGGTGATGCCGTCCTTCAGCAAGCGCTGCAGGGCCGACTCTGCGTCAGGATGGACTTTTCTCACAAACTGCTCCTCTCATCGTCGGCCGCCGTTACGGCATGCGCGGCCTCCATCAACATCCGGCCGGACAGCTGTCCGTCCCAAGCCGCCGCGGCAGCCATCAGCGGGCCCGCTCCCGCTCCGGCATACATCCGACCGGAGTTGATATCCGGCGGCGGCGCCGCAACATCCACCGCTAAAACCTCCTAAGATGTCGGCTGCGAGTTCACCGCGAGCGAAAAGTCCGGCAGGACTCCACAATCGATTTCCGGTGCAAACATCTGGTAGCACTCCAGGCGTTTCCGGCTGCATGTTCAACTATGTTTAACAATCCGACTCCAGCTTTCGCGATTGCCAAAGTCTTGAGATTGTTTCGACAAAGCGGAATTGGGATCTGGCCACCTCACCCGACAGCTCGTAATCCGGCGCGTGCCTTTGGAGTTGAGCTCGATCTCCACCTCGTCGGCCAGGTACTGGCGCTCGAGTTCTGTGTTCCTGCCGAGATAGGACGCGATGAGCCGCCGGATCTGGCGGTTCTCCAACAGTAGCGAGTTGCCGACCCCGGCGGTCCCGCAGTTGTTGGACACCAGCGTGATATCGCGGCTGCCAAGCTCGGCCAGGCTGCCCGCAATGCGGCGGCGATACCACAGATGCCAAAACCCCCGGTGGTGAACATGATCGAGTCGGGAACGTCGGCGGCCGTGGCAACTGTCTTGTCCATGCGATCTCTTCAGCGTAGCTTCCCGAGTTGTTCGAGTACCTGTTCGGGCGAGGCCGAGCCGGGGATGGTGCTCACCAGGATGTCGGCGTCGGGAATGTCGGCGCCCGAGGTCCAAAATTCGTCGGCCAGCAGCCTGATTGCCGGGTCGCCGGGCGCCCTTTCGATCCCGCTGTCGTCCCACAGCGCCAACGACCAGTCGAAGTGGCCGGCGACATTGGCGATCGCGGTGTAGGCCCCCAGCCGTTCCGGCGTCTCCGCCGGCCGTCCGCGGGCATCGAGCAGAACGAGAGCCACCGGTAAAGAACCCAATTGGCCGAGCCATTCGGCGACATACATCGAGGCGTTGTCGGCGCGGTCGGAATCCACCCCGTCGAGCGGGTTGCCGGCCACGCTGTGGGTCCACGACAGCCATGACGCCGGCGACGGCACGTGCAACACGAGTTGACGCCGCGTCGTACTGGCCAGGGTCCCGAGCACCTCGAGGCTCGCCGCGAGCATCGTCTCGTCACGCAGCAACGTCCGCAGCGGGTATCCGGTGCGGGTGCGAGCACCCATGGCGGCCAACAGTTCCGGACGCGTCCCGGTGTGCGCACTCTGTAACCGGCGGATGTCGATCCACAGTGCGTCCGGATCGAGCAGATCCCGTACCTGCCCGAAATGTGATGCCGCCAAGGTGGTGTCGGTCCACGGCAGCGGAGCGTCCTGGCGGATCACCGCGGTGGAGTAGTCGACATCGTTGATCAACAGCGGGCGGGCCCGCCCGCTGGGCGGGGCGGCCACGAGCGATTTCACACTCATTGGAGTTCCTTAAGTTTGTACGTGCAGTTACTTCGCGTTGTTACGTTGGGTTGTGACCCGGTGGGTTGGGTGAGGCTGTCATGTGGTTTGCCGGCCTGGTGGTGCGGCTTGAGACGCCTGGCCAACCGGGCTGCCTGGCGCGACGCCGCATCAACGGTCTCTACGGCCTTATCCGTGACAACCGGACCTGGCACCCTGATTCACCCCCAAGCACCAAATCGGCGGCTTGACTTCTTCATGGCGAGTCATTTCCTGCAGATCGGTGTTGTCAAGTCCGCCGTGTCACGTTCTCGCCGTATTTGTCCTCGAGCTCGGCGATGCGCGCCTCGAGCTTGCCGATCTTGACCTCCCGGCGGTCGGGCACCATCACTATTGGCAGTTCCTTCAGCGGTGCGGTGACGCGGGTGGGGCCGTCGATCGTGTACACGGTGGCCGTGATCTCCGGGGCGTCTGGGGTCCAGGTGCCCCAGGAACCGTAGTAGGCCAGCTCCTTCGGCGGTTCGGGCGTGACGAACTCCGCACAGAACTCCGCGAACGGCTTACCGCGCTGCAGGCGCGCCTGACGGGCATCGGTGCGGGCCCGCTCGGTGGCCGCGGCGTCTAATCGGAACGTGTTGGGGTCATATCGCACGCCGAAGATGTCCTCGGCCACCTTCTGGCTGATCCTGCCCAGCTCGGCGTCACGGATCACCGACTCCGGCATCCGTTGCAGGGGATCCCCGTAGCCGCCACCGGCGCCCTGGCTGATCATGTAGAGCTCGCCGTCCTTGGCGAGGTCGAATTGCAGGCCCATGTGGTAGGTGGAGTAGCGGCCGTCCGGGAATGGTCGCTCGTTCATGATCTTTTCCATGGACAGGTCGAATTTCGTGTTGTCGGCCCGGAAGTGCTCATACACGTTGGCGCCCTTGACCATAGCCAACGGATAGGTGCCGCAGCCGTAGCCGCCGTACATCCCGTATATCGAGGAGAACTTCGCCCCCGACGTCACCGTCATGAAGCCCCACTGCGGGGAGCCCTCGGCAGCCACGATCATCTCGTAACCCGCGCCCCCGTTGAACTTGCCGAAGCCCATGTTGTCGCGGACCAGTCGCTTGGAGACGAGCTGCATGAACGGCACCTCCTCCTCCATCACTTCCTGCTCGGCGAGGTCGGCCATGGCGCAGAACAGGGGCGAGACCGCGTCCTCGCCGTCGCGGAACGGCTTTGCGCCACCGGGCATCCCGTTGAGGTCGGCGCACAGGTTGCCCACCGTGTCGCCGTGCTGGGTGATGCCGCCCCACAGGAAGGTGTTGATCTGGTTGAACCAGTTCGCAACCACGTTGCTGTACTTGTGCGGGGTGGAGAACGACATCCGGCTGTAGAGCGCCTGCATTGCCGAGAACCCGCGGAACGATGCCTGCAAGGACTGGCCCATCGGGGCGTCGTAGGAGGCGTCGGCCCAGGTGCCTTCGTCGGAGACGATGTCGATGCAGCTCATCGCGGCGGTACAGCGCGGCAGGTCGGGCCACCAGAACGCCAGAATCGCTTGCATCATCATCGATTTCGTCGAACACAGTGGTGAGTTGATCGCACGGTTGAGGATTTCTGACCCGGTACCGCGCAGGTCGACGGTCATGTGGTTGCCCTTGACGGTGATGGTGCAGGCGAACTTAATAAGGATGTTCTCCTTGAGCGTGCTGTCCATGAATTGGTCGAAACGGTAGGTACCGTCGGGGAGTTCGCTGATACGCCGGCGCACCTCGACGTCGACGTCCTCCACGGTCGTGCGCAGCGCCCCGACGAACGTGTCGACGCCGACCTCGTCGATCACCTTGTCGATGCGCTCCATGATCTTGCGCACCGCAGTGATCTTGACCTTCAGGTCGGCCAGCTGCAATTTCGGGTCGCGCACCGAGTGCTGCAGAAAGGTCAGCAAATCCCGGCGCAGTTGGCCGCGTTCGACGATCTTGAACGGGCTCATCCGCAACCCGTCGTCGAACGCAGTCTCCGAGCCGGACGGCATGCCGCCCGGCTCGCAAGCGCCGTTCTCACCCTCGTGGATGGTGGCGGCCACCCACGCGACGATCTCGTCGTTGCGGATGATCGGCATGATCATCGACTGGTCGGTGTTGTGCACATTGCCGAACCGGGCGTCGTTGTGGATGAACCCATCGCCGGGATGGATGCCGACGGTCGGCTCGTCCTTCCAGTACTTCAGGATGTAACGGATCGGGTGGTGCAGGATCGCGCTGAAGGCGATCACGCCGTGGCACGACAGATACGACACGTCGCCGGCCGCGGTGTAGATCGCAGTGGTGAGGTCACCCCACTTCGCGCCGGGCGCAGCACCCTGGGCCGAACACATCTCGTAGCCCTCGTCCAGCGCGCCCGCGATGCGCTTGCGGATACGCTCCACCTGCAGGCGGTCCACGCCGGCAGCGATCGCGACCTCCTCGTGCTGCGACCGTTCGGAGATGCTGTGGCTGCGCATGATTTCCGGGTCGGGACCCAGAAACAGGGTGGTCTCGTCCATGAACCGGTCCACCCACTGCTGCTCCTCGGCGGTAAGACTACCGGCCGGACGTTCATTCACTGCGGTCATGATCTGTTGTCCTTCACTGGTTTTGGATGTACGTCAGTCCTGCAGGAACCACACGGCGCCTTGCGCCGTCGGCTCCAGGCGCCAACCGGGTTCGACGAGGAAAGTGGTGTTCTCGGTGGTGACGATCGCCGGACCCGCGATCACGCGGTCGGCGGTAAGCGAACCCTGGTCATAGAGCGGGGTATCGATCTCGTCGGCGTGACCGATGAAGTGCACCTTGCGAGTACCGGAGGGAGGTGGCGCGGCGCGGTTGCCGCCACGTTCCAACGTCTCGAAGTTCACCACGTCACCGTCGACGAACGACGCGACTCGCACAGTGTTGCAGCGGATCCCGGCCTCCGGCGCGGCCGATGACGCACCGAAGCGGTGACTGTAGACATCGCCAAAGGTCTTGATGATCTCCAGGACGTCGCCGACGCCGTTGATGCGGCGAATGTCCTGCAAGGCCACGGCCTGCGTCAGCAGCTGGTTGCCGTAGCGCATGTCGACTTCGAGTCGGTGCCTGATGTCCTCGGCGGCGAAGCCCTGCCGGATCAGATCCTCGCGGCCACACGCCTCCAGCGCCTCGACAACGGCGTTGAACTCGTCGAAATTGTCGTAGAGCGTCCGAGTGGTCGCGTTGTACATCGTCACGTGCACACCGCGTTCGTGGAAGTGCAGCTGCTTCATGTTGCCGGCGCCGCACGCCGAGAACACCGACGCGAACGGCGGCGCCAGAACCTGTTTGATGCCGGCATGGCGCGCGACGCCGCAGGCGTGCAGCGGCCCGTTGCCGCCGTAGGCCAGCATGGTGAAGTCTTCGGGCAGATAGCCCCGGACCCGCAGCTCTTTGCCGATGCCGATCGCCATCTGCTCGTCGACGCTGTCCTTGATGACCCGCGCCACGTCGATGGGATCCATGTCGAGGGGGTCGCACAGCTCCTCTTCGATGGCGAACAGCGATCGCTTCGGGTTGAGGTCGATGTAGCCGTTGGCGTAGTTGTCCGGATCCAGATAGCCCAGCAACAGGTCGGAATCGGTGACCGTGGGCTTCAACCCGCCACGGTCGTAGCAGGCTGGGCCCGGGTTGGAGCCTGCCGACTTTGGCCCGATCTTGACCGAGTTGTGGATGCGGTCGTAGCTGGCGATCGAGCCGCCACCCGCACCCAGGGTGTCGAGGTGCACCATCGGCACCGACACCAGCCAGCGGTCGATGGTGGGCAGGAAGTCGTAGTGCTTCACGCCGCCCTCCGGCACCAGGCCGATATCGAACGACGTGCCGCCCATGTCGGTCGCGATGACGTGACCGATACCTGTCTCATTCGCAAGGTGCTCGGCCGCACCGACACCGGCGATCGGGCCGGAGTGGATCGTCTGGAGCGCATCGGTGGAGTTCGTCTGCGCCATGCCGCCGGAGTTGTGGATCACCAGCATCGGCTTGTCGTAGCCGAAGTCGCGCAGATTGCTCGACAGCTGGGCCAGCGCGTGGAACATGATCTCGTGCAGATAGGCGTCGATGATCGTCGACGTCGTCCGCACGTACTCGCCCTTGCGGCCGGACACCTGGTGGCCCAGCAGCACCGGGATGGCGCCGAGTTCGTGCGGCGGGAACTCGTCGAGGATGATCTCCTGGATCGCCAGTTCGTGTTCGGGATTCTCGGTGGCGTTGACCAGCGACACCACGATGGCCTCGGCGCCGGCGTCGACGAGTTCACGCACCACGGTGCGCACGTCCTGGGGATCCAGCCGCACCACGACCTTTCCGGCGAAGTTGACGCGTTCCTTGACCGAGCGGATCAATGCGCGCGGCACCAGGGGTTCGGGCCGCTCGGCGGCCGGAAGGTTTTGCTGCATCCCGTAATCCAGGCCCTCGCCGTAGCCGCGGCCGCGAGACAGCGGAATCGTGTCCTCGAAGCCGTGGGTGACGATCGCGGCCACTCTGGGGCCGTTGCGCTCGATGAGCGCGTTGGTGCCGAGAGTGGTCGCGTACCGCACCGAGTCCACCTCGGACAGCACCGTGGAGCGGTCCAGGCCGGCGCGCTTGCACGCCAGGTCGAGCGCGTCGTTGAACCCGATGGCCAGGTTGTGGTGGGTGGTCAGCGCCTTGGCGTCGACGTAGATGTCGTCCCACACGAAGAAGCAGTCGGTGAACGTGCCACCGATGTCAACCGAAATGCGTTTCATCTCTCCAGTTCTCCAGATCTCCAGTGTTCGAGGTGGTCAGTGGATGTGGCCTGCGGGGGTGTGCTTCTCGGCGTCCTCACCGGGGCCGTAGTTGTGCACGGCTTCGGCGTCGAGCCCACGCTCTTCCCATTGCCGGCGCAGGGCGGCGACATCGATGAGGATGTCGACGGCCGGCGGATGTCCGGGCGGCAGGTACTCGCACTCGATCTGGGTGCCGCAGCCGGGGCAGTAGTACTCCAGGATCCGGCAGTATGTCGGGTCCGGGCTGAATGTGTACTCGTAGCGGTCGGGATCGATGATCGGCTGGTGGATCTCGCGGGGATCGCGGTCGTAGACCAGGGTTGCCGGCTTGTAGTTCTCGTGCGCCGAGCCCATGTCGTGGGCACACACCCGGCAGAACCACCGCTCGGAGTCGAGGTCGATGACGAGATATTCGGTCATGGGTACGCGCATCGGATTCTCTTTTCTTCAGAGTTTCTTTCAGATGAGTTGTGGTTCAGCTGATGTCGTTGAGGAGCAGGTCACCCGCCGCCGTCACCCGGAACGACCAGCCCGGCAACACCCGCGCGGTGAAGAACGGACCCTCGATGACTGCCGGTCCCGCACCTGCGTGGCCGGGACGCAGCTCGTCGAGGACGTACACGGGCACCTCGTCGACACGATCGGCGGCGGAGCGGACCTTGCGGTGGCCCGCAGAGGGGGCGGCAGCGGCCTCGACCGCGCGGTCATGGCCGAGATCGGGATGCGGCAGGGGCGCAGCGACGGTTAGCTGCAGCGACACCGCACTGCTCGGGTAGTCGACCTCGTCGCCGGGCCGGTACGGCAGTCGGGACACCGTCGCGTCGTCGACGCCTTCCACCAGCAGCTGCCATATGGTTTCGCAGTCGGCTAGCGCATAGCCTTCCTGGAACATGTCGCGTTCGGCACGGGTCAGCAGCGCGTCGTGGGTTTCGCGGGCCGCCTCGGCGGTCGGCTCGGCGACGAGCACCTCGTAGGTTTTGCCGATGTCGGAAAACGAGATCCCGAACGCCGAGAACACCGCCGCCGTGCGCGGGACCAGCACCTGTGTGACACCGGCGAGGCGGGCCGCGCCGGTGGCGCTCATTGGCCCGGCACCGCCGAAGGCCAGCAACGTGGTGCCGTCCTTGACCAGATGTGCGAACGACGCCGACAACGCCTGGAAGTAGGCATGCTCCATGCGGATCAGCGCCTCGTCCAACGAGATTCCCAGCGGTTCGGCGATGGTGTCGGTGATCACCGACACCGACCGGCTCGGGTCGAGGGTGAACGTTCCGTCCAGATACGTGTCGGCGTCGAGGATGCCGAGCAACAGGTTGACATCGGTGATGGTGGCCTGTTTCCCGCCGAAGCCGAAGCACGCGGGGCCCGGCGCGGCACCGACAGACTGCGGGCCGACCGTGATCTGTTTGTCGACGACGCGGATCACCGACGAGCCCCCAACGCCCGCCGAGGTGACGTCGCTCATCGGGTAGGAGATGCGTACCCCCGCAACGCTGCCGCGGTCGACCACGGCCACCGCGCCGTCCTCGACAACACCGATATCGGTGGTGGTGCCGCCGACGTCCATCATCAAGGCATGCGGCAGCCCGTAGACCTTCGCCAATGCGGCCGTGCCCTCGAGCCCGCCACGCGGTCCGGACGAATACGTCTTGAGCGCAATCGATTTCGCGACGCGTGAGGACGCGCCGTCATTCCGGTACACCAGCAGCGGGTTGACAACCTTGTAGGCCCGCAGTCGCCGCTCGGCGTTATAGAGGAACTGCTCCATGGTCGGATGCAGGAAGGCGTTCACCACACACGACCACACGCGGCGTGCGTCGTCACTTTCACCGGTCAGCTCCCAGCTATAGATCAGCGGAACAGAGCCGAGCAGGTGACGGGGAAACTTGCGCAGCAGGACATGGCGCAGCCGGCGCTCCTCCTGCGGGCTCGATCCGGCGATCACGACCCGCGCGGCGCCCAGCGTCGTCAGCCGGTTCACCTTCTGCACGGTGTCGAACTCGACGGTCGCGGTGTCGGCGTGCGTGTCGATGGTCAGGAAGCGATCCGACACCAGATCGGCGAACAGCTTGTGTTCGGCGGTGCCCGTCGTCATGTCGTCCTGCAGCCCGGCGATCGAACTCAGGATGCCGATCATCGGGCCCCGCCGCTCCACCAGGGCGTTGGTGCCCTGGGTGGTGGAATAGCGGATGTGCTCGGTGTCGTGCAGCAGCCGGGTGACGTCGGCTTCCCCGTAGAAGGTCTGCGAGGCCTTCTCGATCCCGGTGAACAGGCACTCGGACAAATCGTGCGGGGTCGTCAGCGTCTTGGCAAACGTGAAGCCGGTGCCGTTCCACACGCAGATGTCGGTGAGCGTGCCACCGTTGTCGATGTTGATGAGGTTTCCCATGGTGCTCCGTTTCCGGGAAGATGCGATTCACAATCGATGCGAGGTATGTCGCGGACCACACCGCTGTGACTACGATGCCCAGATCCCGAGCCGGCGGCGTGTCCCAAGATGGGACACGACTTGCCGTAATGCCTGACGTCAATGTGCCCGCGAAACCTGGGTCAGCTGGCGGTCTGGGTTTTGATACGGATGCCGGATCTGACGTCGCGGGTAGAGCGGCGGGTATGCAGGCGAGGTAGAGCTGTTCGGAACATGTCACGGCCGGTGAGAGGCGAAATGCGCTCGCGAGGCCGGTCGCACGTGTCGAGGATCTCGATGACCTGATCAGTCAGTGGCAAGCCCGCGGCTGCGATCGCCTTTGGGCCAGGATGATGTCGATGTGCCCGGCATCAAGGTCGACCTGACCGGTCAGACGGCGCAAGCCGCCTGACCGTGTGTCCATCAAACGGGGTCAAGCCCACGACCACATGGCAGGGTAGTCTCCCGGCTCCTCACGAAAGAGGCTGACGTCTGCTGCTGGGGCTACTTCAGCACTTGCTTGTTCTGCGTTTGCTTAATCATAAAGATGGCGACACGTTTGAGCAGGTCGCGCTTTTTGGTCACAGTGGTGAGCTCTTTGCGCAGCTGCTCGAGCTCAGCGCGTTCGCGCTCGCTCAATGTGCGTGGCGTGCTTCGCGCGCTGTAGTGGGTTTGAATCGGGCGGCCCGGTGTGTGTCCGTGCACGTTCGGCCCGACAGCCCACGGCGGGAGGACCTTGCTGCGCAGGCACCGAGGCTGAGTCCCGGTGCCATTTTTGGGGGTGTTGACCACGCTGCCTAGCGGACCATTGACCGGCGGCATGACACCGTATGGAGCAGTTCCCGGACTCTCCGGCCCAGCCACCGCGGCAGCGTTGAGGCTGTTCAGAGGCAAGGCCGTGGAGGCTAGCCGGATCTCCGGAGCTGATGTTCCCCAAGACGGCGGCACTGATAACCTGCCCACCGCGGATGCCTGGCCCAAGCCTGCCGAGACGCCGGCTTGGCCCAAACTCGCCGACCCTACGGTAGCTGCGGCCGAAGCAGGCGAACCTACCAGGGTAGCTCCCAGACCGCCGGTGACTCCGGTACCTGCCGCGGATGCCTGCGTTGCTGACAGCGCAGCCGCTAGGGGGCCTTCCGCCGTCGCGATCATCGGGAAAATGACGAATAAGGTTCCAGTAGCGGAGAACTCGGCTCCCGGAGACAACAACGCAAAACCCGCAAATGAGTTGTATAGCGTTTCCAGCGGGTCGATTAGGTTGCTGGATATACCACTGAAAAACGATCCGGAGGAGAGTTGAGCCAGCATGTTGGGCACGCTGACAGCCGCCTGGGTCGCACTTGTGGCCGCCGAAGTGGTGGCGTGGCTGACCGCGGCGGCTTGAGCGGCCGTGCCGACGGGGTTGGTGTTTCGCGGTGTCGCGCTGAACGGGGTCAACGCCGTCGCCGTTGCCGAGGCGCCGGCATAGCCATACATCGCGGTGGCGTCTTGGGCCCACATCTCGGCGTATTGGGCCTCGGTGGCCGCGATCGCCGGGGTGTTCTGCCCGAGAAAGTTGGTGGCCACCAGTACCGCCAGCTGTGCTCTGTTAGCCGCAACCACCGCAGGCGGCACGGTAGCCGCGAAGGCCGCCTCATAGGCGGCGGCCGTCGACCTGATCTGGTTTGCGGTCTGCTCGGCCTGGGCGGCGGTGGCGCTCATCCAGCTCACATACGGTGCCGCCGCAGCGTTCATGGATATCGACGACGGACCCAGCCACCGGTTTTCCGTCAGCTCGGACACCACCCGCCGGTAGGAGGCGGCTGCCGAACTCAACTCCGCGGCCAACCCGTCCCAGGCTGTCGCGGCTGCCATCAGCGGCCCCGCGCCTGCTCCGGCATACATGCGGCCGGAGTTGACCTCCGGCGGCAACGCCGCAAAATCAAACGCGATCATTTAGAGCGTCTCCCTGATCAAACGGGCACCCGCGCGACACTGCACAGCTCCAACCGAGTGCCGTCGTGACGCGCCCGCATCGGGTGTGCGGCGCAATCTCACGCGCTGATCGACTGCAAGCTGATTGCCTGCAATTAATGCAGTACCGTTCAGCCACGCCTGGAAAAACATCCGCCGTTTATCTACTTTCCACCACACCGTGTAGCCTCCCAAACCCCGGGAATTTTGAATATTCCCAGGTGCGCGGTCTAATGTGAACGGGCAATAATGACGGGTTTCCTATTTTCCGGCTTCTTCGAGCAAAAAAGCCGCCGTCTGCTTGAGTACATCTCGTTCGTTGCCCAGATCAGTCAGTTCCTGGCGCAGCCGGCCGAGCAAATCCCGATCGCCCATCGCGGCGACTACTCCGTCCAGCGTGCTGTGTTGCGGCTGTGCGGGGCGGCTGCGGGTTCGCTCGGAGGCAACTGCTTTTCCGCCCTCTTGCTGCCCGAGCACCTGGCTGTGCAGGCCCCGTGAATAGGTGTCGTTGCCCCGTGGCGCGTTGACCACGCTGGCCATTGGCGGCA
>NZ_JBMIOP010000069.1:0-7037 GCF_049197365.1 Mycobacterium sp. THU-M104 | reverse complement strand
CGCCCTGTCCGCCGGTGCCGCCCTGTCCGCCGTCGCCGCCTTGCCCGCCGGCTCCCTGGTGACCGCCGCCACCGGACCCGGCCGCCCCGCCGGCCCCTCCGAGCCCGCCGGCCCCGCCGTCGGTGCCTTGGCCGCCCTGGCCGCCACCGGCCGTGCCGGTGGTGCCGGTGCCGCCCTGTCCGCCGGTGCCGCCCTGCCCGCCGGTGCCGCCTGATCCGGCGGGGCCGGCAACGCCCGTCCCACCCTGGCCCCCGACGCCGCCGTCCCCGCCGGATCCGCCGATAAAGGAGCTGCCGCCGCTCGTCGTGCCGGCTGCGCCGATCCCGCCCGCGCCGCCGAGCCCGCCAGCACCACCGTGACCGCCGGCACCGCCGAACATCCCGCCGGTACCGCCGGCCCCGCCCGCGCCGCCCGCGCCGCCCATTTGACCGGCCGCGCCAGTGCCGCCGGTCCCGCCAGCCCCGCCCGCGCCGCCGTTGCCGAACAGCCCGGCATCACCGCCCCGCCCGCCGGTCCCCCCTGCCATGCCGGCCCTGCCGAGCACACCGGAGCCTCCGTTGCCGCCGTTCCCGAACAAGATCCCGCCGGGTCCGCCGGCCTCCCCGGTCCCGGGCTCCCCGCTTGTGCCGTTTCCTATCAGCGGGCGCCCCAACAGCAGTTGGGTGGGCGCGTTGACCAGATCCAGCGCGTCCTGCTCGAGGGTTTGCAACGGCGAAGCGTTCGCCGACTCGGCGGCCGCGTACGAATTCCTCGCGCTGGCCAATGCCAGCACGAACCTCTCATGAAAAAGCGCCGCCTGCGCAGCAAGCTGCTGATAGTCCTGGCCGTATCGGGAAAACAACGCGGCGACGGTGGTCGACACGTGGTCGGCCGCTGCACTCGTCAGATCCGTGGTTAAGGCGGCCGCGGTGGCATTTCCGCTGGCCAGCGACGCGCCGATGGCGTCGACGTCCGAAGCCATCGAGCCAACGATGTCCGGAGAAACGAGCAGATGCGTCACCTGGCCCCTTGCCGCTCCTCAAGACAAGCCGACAGCCGCCGACAATCCTGGTCGCAACCATTCGTGAGCATATCGCGATGTGGGTCGCCGTTGAAAATTTCCGCCAAAATGTCGAGCTTCATTAAAATCGTCTCGGAACATGCGAATTGGGAGCAGTAGGCACTACCGGCGGGTCGGTGCGCGGCGACCAGTTGTCCGGTCACCGCTCGGCGAATTCGCCAAGGTGGCGCAGCAGCCAATCGACCATCGCGTTGAGCACATCGACGCCGGTCTCGAACGAGTCGGACTGCGCCGCCAACGCCGCTCCGACATGCCCGGTGGCGGCCGGGATCGTCCCGAACTGCCGGACCAGATAACCGTCGCGCAGCCCCGGGCCCCAACCACCTTTGGCGGCATAGCCTTTCGCGGCCAGACCCCAACGCTGCGTGGCTGTGACTCGGCGCATCAGTGCGATCACGGTAGCCGCCTCGCCGAGCGATGTCAGCCGCGCGGCGAAGCCGGCCTGCCGCGCCAGCGGCCACTGCGTTTGACCGAACGACGTGAAACCGGTTCGAAGCCTGCGCGATTCGACCACAGTATCTGCGTCACCGACTTCTGCGAGGACGGCCCCCACCCGACGCGCGGCGTCGGCCGGTTCGCCCAGTTGCGACCACAGTGCCTCGGCCGCAGGGTTGTCGGACTGCGTGATCGCTTTGCTCAGCAGTTCTCCCGCCCGCGACCCGTCCGCGCGCAACGCCGCGATCGCCAACGGCACCTTGATGGTCGACCAGGCGACTCCCGTCGACCACTCGCCGAACGAAAACAGCGTGCCACGCGGCGCGACGATCGCGGCACCCGTGGTGGCCGGAAGTCCGTCGCAAAGCTTCCCGAAGCTCGCCTGCAGCTGGTGTCTCATCGCGCTACCGGCGAATGGGGTGGACCGGATCGGGGCAGTCGACCCCCTCGGCCGACAACTGACGCTTCACAATCTTGAACGTTACTGTGCGCGGCAGCTCGGTGCTGACCCGGACATACGACGGCCACTGCTTGGGGCCCAGGTCTGGTTGCTCGGCAAGGAAGGTGCGGAACTTCTCCGCGTCGAAATCGGTACCCGGTGCCATCACCAGTGCGGCCATCACCTGGTCGCCGACGATCGGATCGGGCACCGCATACACCGCCACCTCGCGCACATCGGGATAGCGCAGCAGCACCCGTTCGATCGGGGCCGCGCCCAGGTTCTCCCCATCGACCCGCATCCAATCACCGAGCCGCCCGGCGAAGTACGCGAAGCCGGCGTCATCGCGATGGGCGAGGTCGCCACTGTGGTAAATCCCGTCCGCCATCCGCGCGGCCTCCGCGGCATCGTCGTTGTAATAACCCTCGAAACGGCCCGGTCCGGCGGTGTTCACCAGCTCGCCGACCACCCCCGCGGGGCACGGCTCGCCCGTATGAGGGTCGACGATCTCGATGCCCTCGGGCAGCGGGCCCAACGCACCCAGCGGGGTATCGGGGGTGCGGGCGATCGCCACGCCGCCTTCGGTGGACCCGAAACCGTCCTGCACGACACAGCCGAACCGGCGCGCGAAGCGCTCGATGTCGGCGGGCACGCCCTCGTTGCCGTACACCGCGCGCAGCGGGTTGTCCGCGTCGTCGGGGTGTTCGGGTGTGGCGAGCACATAGGACAGCGGCTTGCCCACATAGTTGGCGTAGGTCGCGCCGTAGTGGCGCACATCGACCAGAAATTTCGACGCGGAGAACTTGCGCCGCAACGCCATCGAGCCCCGGCATGCCACGGCCACCGACCACCCGACCAGCACCGCGTTGGAATGGAACAGCGGCATCGACACATAGCAGACGTCATCGCGGCCGAGGCCGAAGCGCTGCGTCATCGTCACGCCGGCGATGGCGACCTTGCCGTGGCTGCACTTGACCGCCTTGGGCTCGCCGCTGGTGCCGGAGGTGAAGATCAGCATGAACAGGTCCCCGGGCGACGCGGGCCGGAAGCGCGGCTCGGCGTCGGCATGTGCGGCGGCCTCGTCGGCCCATGCGGTTGCATCGACGTCAATGTGCGCGATACCGTCCAGTGCTGCAGCGGAATTCGCATCCGCGAGTACCAGCTGGCAGTCCGCTCGATCGGCGTCGCGGGCCAGTGCCGCGCCGCGACGCACCGGGTTGAGCCCCACCGGAACGATTCCCGACATTCCGGCCGCTGCCAGCACTGCCGAGAAGAACGGTGTGTTCTCCAGCAGCACGCCCACATGCGGGGGGCGTGCCGGGTCGAGGCGCTCCTGCAGCGCCGCGGCGATCGCTGCACCGTGCCGCAGGTGGTCACGCCAGCTGGTGAACGAATCCTCGAAGTGGACGCCGGTATCGCCGATCTCGGCCAGCGGGGCAAGCAGTTTGGCGACTGTCAGGTCATCCATCCGCCGGCCCCCGGCTTGTCCGCCACCGTCGCCTCGAGCGTGACGCCTTCGGCGTGCGAGCGTGACGCTGCGGTCACATTCGAGCTCCAGCGTGACGCCGGCGTCACGTTCGCCGCCATCGCCGACGCTAGGCGGGCGTCTCGGCCAACTCGCGGCCGATCCGGCGCAGTTGACCGGTGGCTCCGCCCAATGCGAACTCGTTTTCCTTGGCTGCCAGGAAGTAGCGGTGCACCGGGTGATCGGTGTCGACGCCAACTCCGCCGTGCACGTGCACGATGGTGTGGGCCACCCGATGTCCGGCGTCGGCGGCCCAGAACGCCGCGCTGGCTACGTCGATGTCGGCGGGCTGGTCCTCCGAGACGCGCCAGGCCGCCTGGGTGAGTGTCAGCCGCAATCCCTTGACGTCGATGTAGCCGTCGGCCAGCCGCTGCGCCACCGCCTGGAAACTGCCGATCGGGCGGTCGAACTGCTCGCGTTCGCGCGCATATTCGGCGGTCATCTGCAAGCCGCGCTCGAGTACGCCGAGCTGAAAAGCGCTGCGTCCCAAGTTACCCAACGTCTCGAGCCAGGCCACCACCTCGGCACCGCCGACCCTGCGGGCGCCGTCCACCTGCGTCCCGTCCAACGCCAGGCGGCCGACACTGCCCCGTCCGGTAGTCATGATCGGCGTCACCGACACCCCGGGTTCGTCCGCCGCAACCAGGAAAACGGCTGTTCCGGAATCGGTTTCGGCTGGCACCAGAAACGCGTCCGCCGTGGGGCCGAACCCGACCTGGCTGCGGGTGCCGGTCAGGCGGTAACCGCCGCCGGTCGAGGCGGCACGCACCGGCCCCTCGCCCATCTCGCCCTCGATCGCCACGGTGAGGATCTTCTCACCGCCCACCGCCGGAATGCCCCAGCTTTGCTGCAGTTCGTCGGAACCGAACCGGGCCAGCGCACCGGCGCCCAGCACGATCGAGTCGAGATACGGTACGGCGGCCAGTTGGTGGCCGAGCGCGACGAGCACCGCGACCTGCTCGAGCACGCCGAAGCCGTCGCCGCCCAGCGGCGCCGGTGCCGCGCTGGTCAGGATGTCGGCGTCGACCAGCTTGCGCCACAGCTCCCGGTCGAACCGCTGGTCGAGGCTGTCGAGCTCACGGTGATGCTGTGGCGTACAGACCGAGTCCACGATCGTGTCGACCAGGCCCCCGAGGTCGTTGGCCGCTTCGGTTGTCGTGAAATCCATGGCTTTCCGTCTTTCTCGATACTCAGCGGCTTCGGGGCAGGCCGAGGGCGACCATCCCGATGATGTCGCGTTGCACCTCGTTGGTCCCGCCGCCGAAGGTCAGGATCAAACACGCCCGGTGCATCCGTTCGACCCGCCCGCGCAGCAACGCCCCGGGCGAATCCTGGCGCACCGTCGCCGCGGTACCCAGCACCTCCATCAGCAGCCGGTAGGCCTCGGTGGCCAGTTCGGTGCCGAACACCTTGGCCGCCGATGCGTCGGCCGGCGACAAAGATTTGCTTTCGGATCCCCCTTGTCCGGAAGCCAGTTCCCAGTTGATCAGCTTGAGAACCTCGGCTTTGGCGTGCACCCTGGCCAGGTTGATCTGCACCCATTCGGAGTCGATGAGTCGCGCCCCACCGGCGTCCTTGGTGTTCTGCGCCCACTCGCGGATCTCGCGGAGGGCCAGGAAGATCGGCTGCGCGGACACCAGGGCGACCCGTTCGTGGTTGAGCTGGTTGGTAACCAGCTTCCAGCCACCGTTCTCTTCGCCGATCAGATTGGCCACCGGCACCCGCACGTCGGAGTAATAGGTGGCGCTGGTGTCCACACCGGCCATGGTGTGCACCGGGGTCCAGGAGAAACCCTCGGCGGTCGTCGGCACTGCCAGCATCGAGATGCCACGGTGCTTTTTGGCGTCGGGGTTGGTGCGCACCGCCAGCCAGACCCAGTCGGCGTAGGCGATCAGGCTGGTCCACATCTTCTGGCCGTTGATCACGTACTCGTCACCGTCGCGGACGGCGGTGGTGCGCAGGTTGGCCAGGTCGGTGCCGGCGCCGGGCTCGGAGTAGCCGATCGAGAAGTGCAGTTCCCCGGCGGCGATCTTGGGCAGGAAGAACTTCTTCTGTTCCTCGGTGCCGAACGCCATGATGGTCGGCGCCACGCTGTTGATCGTCAGGAACGGCACCGGCACGCCGGCGATCGCGGCCTCGTCGGTGAAGATCAGCGAGTCCATCGGGGAGCGGTCCTGGCCGCCGTACTCCTTGGGCCAGTTGAGGGTGAGCCACCCGTCCTTGCCCATCTGTGCAACCGTGTCGCGGTACGCGTTGCCGGTCCCGACCTCGCCCTGTGTGGAGGTCAGCGCATCTCGGCGCTCCGGCGTCATGAGCTCGGTGAAATACGATCGCAGCTCGCGACGCAGCTCCTCCTGTTCAGGGGTGTAACTGATGCGCATTCCAGCCGTCCTTCGGTTAGGCGTGAGAGGCCCGTGACAAGCCGTGGCCTCTACGGCGAAGCTCGACCGACGGCCACCCGTTCGTCTCCGGAGGTTGTAACACGTTCTAGTCTGGGAATCCAGCGACCGTTTTCCCAGACTTACCGGGGCCCTTAAGGTGTAGCTGCACACTGGCGGGGCATGTGCTCATGGTGAAGGCCAGATTCGAGGAGGGTACCGTGCGGGTGATCGTTGATCGTGATCGGTGTGAAGGCAACGCGGTCTGCCTGGGAATCGCGCCGGACATCTTCGACCTGGACGATGACGACTATGCCGTCGTCAAGCTTGACCCTGTTCCCGCCGAGCAGGAAAGTCTGGCCGAGCAAGCGATCGCCGAGTGCCCGCGAGCCGCGCTCCTGCGCGGCGAATGACCCCGGTGCGACGCCGGGCGACCCGAGACTAGAGGTATTCATAAATTGACTAGGCCCACTGGCCCGACTCCTCCTCAGACCGCTGCGCGGTCTGCATCGTCGCCGGTCAGCAGCACGAACGCGACCGATCTCTCCGGGAAGGTCGCGGTGGTCACCGGTGCGGCCGCGGGCCTGGGGCGCGCCGAGGCGCTCGGTTTGGCCCGCCTGGGCGCCACCGTCGTGGTCAACGACATGGCCGGTGCCCTGGACTCCTCCGACATCATTGACGAGATCGGCACTGCCGGGTCCAAGGCGGTCGCCGTCGCCGGGGACATCAGCCAACGCGCGACCGCCGACGAATTGGTTGCCTGCGCCGACAAGCTCGGCGGGCTGGACATCGTGGTCAACAACGCCGGGATCACCCGGGACCGGATGCTGTTCAACATGTCCGACGAGGAATGGGACGCCGTCATCGCGGTGCACCTGCGCGGCCATTTCCTGCTGACCCGCAACGCGGCCACCTACTGGCGTGCGAAAGCCAAGGATTCGGGCGGCCAGGTCTTCGGGCGCCTGGTCAACACGTCGTCGGAGGCCGGTCTGGTGGGACCGGTGGGGCAGGCCAACTATGGTGCCGCCAAGGCGGGCATCATCGCGCTCACCCTCTCGGCGGCGCGCGCACTGGGTCATTACGGGGTGCGTGCCAACGCGATCTGCCCGCGTGCGCGCACGGCGATGACGGCCGACGTCTTCGGCCCCGGCCCCGAGATAGCGGAAGGGCAGATCGATCCGCTCTCGCCGGATCACGTGG
>NZ_JBMIOP010000046.1:0-129697 GCF_049197365.1 Mycobacterium sp. THU-M104 | reverse complement strand
TACAAGTCGCGTTTGTCGGCGAAATACTGGAACAGGCTGCCTTTGGCGACTCCCGCTCGGCGGGCGATGACGTTCAGACTCCCTCCGGAGAATCCGTTCGCCCCGAATTCGGCCTCCGCGGCTGCGATTACCGCGGCGCGCCGGGCGGGGTCGACGCGTGCCCACGTCACCGTCGGCATGGTGACTCCCCTCGTAGATGACCACTGGTCACTTTACCGTGAGTTGTGTCACAGTCAAGGGTGGCGGTGTTCGCTTGCCGCACCGCGATCGGTCCCGTGCGTCGTCTACGGTCGAATGAAGCGGGTCGAATGAAGCGGGTCGAATCAAGCGGTACGCGACCGAATCGGCGCGCCGAGATCGCCGAGGCGAGCTTCCGGCCCGCTTTGACAGCGAAAGGCCGGCAGCAATGGCAACACGCTCACAACTCGTCGACGCCGCGGTGGACGCCGACACGCCCCGACTGGTCGAACTGTTCAAAGACCTGCACCGCCATCCCGAACTCGGCTTCGCCGAGACCCGCACCGCCGGGATCGTCGCCCGCGAGCTGACCGGGCTGGGGTTCCAGGTGCACACCGGGATCGGCCGCACCGGCGTGGCGGCCGTGCTGAGCAACGGCACCGGACCCACCGTGATGTACCGCGCCGACATGGACGCACTGCCGGTCGCCGAAGACACCGGCCTGGACTACGCCAGCACCGTGCAGCTCACCGGCACGGACGGCACTCCCACCCCGGTCGCGCACGTGTGCGGGCACGACGCCCACGTGACCTGGATGCTGGGCATGGCCAAGGTGCTCGCCACCGCTACCGACGCGTGGTCGGGTACGGCCGTGCTGGTCGGCCAGCCGGCCGAGGAACTGATAGCCGGAGCGCAAGCCATGGTCGACGACGGCCTCTACGACGCGGTGCCGCGGCCCGATCACCTGGTGGGCATGCACACCGCGCCCGGCCCGGTCGGGATGGTGGCCGCCTCCGGCGGTCCGACGATGAGCGGGTCCGACCAGGTGGACATCGTGTTCAACGGTGTCGGCGGCCACGGGTCGATGCCGCAGCTGGCCAAGGATCCGGTTCTCATGGCCGCCCTGGCGGTCGTCGAATTCCAGACGATCGTCAGCCGGATGATCGCCCCGCACGACACCGCGGTGCTCACCGTCGGGGCGGTGCAGGCCGGGTCGGCGCACAACGTCATCCCCTCGCAGGCGTTGCTGAAGGCCAACCTGCGCTGGTTCGACCCGCACGTGCGCCAACGGCTGCTCGACGGGATCAAGGCGGTCTGCCACGGCATCGCCCGCACCTACGGCATGCCCGAGGACAAGCTCCCGCAGATCACGCTCAGCGGTGGCTGCACGCCGCTGGTCAACGACGAGAACCTGTGCGCGCGGCTCGCCGCTGCCCTGACTGCGGCGATCGGGCCGGATCACGTTGTGACGCACCCGCTCCCGGTGACGGCGTCGGAAGACTGCCAGCTGCTCAAAGGCCCCCACCCTGACCTGCCGCTGGCCTACCTGTTCGTCGGGGTGGCCGACCCCCAGGTGTACGCCGAGGCGTTCGCGGCCGGGAAGCTGTTCCCCTATTCCCCGCACAGTCCGGATTACCGGGTGGATTTGGCGGCGATCCCCTTCGGGGCCAAAGTCGCCGGTGACGTGATGCTCGAACTGCTCGGTACGTGAGCTGCCGACCGTAGCTACCCGTCGCCGCGCGCACTTCGGCTAATTCTCCCTGACACCGCCGCGCGGGGAGTTAGCCTCGTCGGCACGGGTCGACCGCCCCTGGACGCCGTCGGAGGGACACGTCGCGCTGCGTCACGCCAAGGGAGAACCACATGGCATTCGTCAGCACCATGCCCGAGATGGTCACCGCAGCGGGGGCATTGCATGCCGAGTTCGTCCGGTTGCTCAACAGTGGTGCGGCCGCGTACCTCGGTGCCGATACCGCCGGCGCAGCCTGGTGGCGGCCGCGCCGGTGCAGGCGGCGACGACCACCAACGCCTATGCGCAACTGTGGGCGAACACGTCAGCCAACCTGCAGGGGATCTACCACACCTGGTCTGCCGACCCGGCGCCGCTCCTGCGCCAGTTCGTCACCAACCAGGCGGCCTACGCCACCACGGTCGGCACCTCGGTGACCGGCGCAGTCCAGGACTTCGGAGCCGGCGTGGTGGCTTTGCCCTCGGCCTACCTGACGGCGTTTCAGGCTCTCGCGGCGGGAAACGTCGGCGGTGCGGTGCAGGCCCTGGGCAAGGGCTACCTGGACTTGGGGTTCACCGTCGTCGACTGCCACAACGCGCCGACCGTCACGATCGACGGCGCGCTGGGGGGATCTGTTGCCCATCGTGTCCATTCCCGGCGAGATCGCGCAGAACCTGACCAACGGCCTCACGACGGTCACCGACACCTCCATCAACGCGGTGATCTCGCGGACGAACCCGTCGTTCACCACCGGACTGCCGCTGACCCTGGCCCTCGACACACTCGGCGTACCGATCGTCACCGGGCAGGCCGCCGCCCTGAGCGGCACGACGTCCCTCACCGCGGTGCAGACCGGGAACGTCGCGGGCGCGTTACGTGCACTGGGCGAGGCGCCGGCCGTCATCGCCAACGGCTTCCTCAACGGCCAGGCGACGATCACACTGGATCTGCCGCCGTCGCTGCTGACGATCCCGGGCGCCACCACCCAGTCGTTGACGGCTTCCATCCCGGTCGGCGGGATTCTCACGCCGCTGCAGCCGGCGGTGGCGACCGCGGTGGCCAAACCAGTGGTCGGGCCTGCGGTCACCCAAACCGTCACGCTCGGGGGCACGCAGTTCGGCGGTCTCATTCCCCGCCTGCAGGGCGCATCGGCGGATCTGGCGGCGGCGATCACGCCCAGCTGAGCGCCGTCGTGACGCCAGGAGGCTACGGTCCGGCTACGGTTACGCCGCCCACCGTATCGGCTCAGGAAATCAAACCGGACGCGATCGCGCCCAAGTCGGCCGCCAGCTGGCCGAAGATACCGCCGACATCCGCCGAAAGGTGGCCGGCGTCAAGGAGCGCTGCGGTGTCGAAACCATCCAGCGCGCCGGCCAGCTGCGCTGAGCTCACCGAGAATTCGAGCGGGGACACCGCTGCGCTGGCCGGCGCAGTGAACGGCTTGATCTCCTCGGCCAGGTCGCCCTCGGCATCCAGCAGAAGCTGGAAAGTCCCGTCGGGGCCGTTGGGGCCACCCGCATAGGTGAGCAGTCCGTACGGGGTGCCGTGGAAGAGGTCGGAATCGGGACCGTTGTAGCCGTTGAGGAAGCCGTCGACGATCGCCGCGGGGGCATTGGACAGGTCGGTCAACGCCAGGGTTTGGTCCCCGGCGTCCTGCGCCTGCGTGGTCTCCTGGACCACCTCGGCGAGCGCCGCCACGCCGCTACCCAGCGCGTACAGCGGGCTCACCAGCATGTAGTCGCTCAGTGCCAGGGGAAGTGCGGACAGCAGACTGTCGACATTGCTCCCGAACGAGGTCATCACCGGTCCCACACCCTTGACCAGCGTCTCGATCGGATCGAGATAGAGAATAGAGATCGGTGCTTGCGTAGTTGCACACGGTCGCGAAAGCCTGCATCACATCGCCCTGCACGAATTGCGCCGACGCGTTGTTCAGAACTGTCGGCAACCCCTGCACGCCGTCGGCGAACAGCGTCGCGGAAAAGCCCTCGGCGTCGGCGATGGTCTGGGCGTAGGCCGTACCGCACGATCGTCTCCTCGAATGCGGTCCGGGCGTCTGAGTTGGCGGAAACCTGGGCGCAGCAACGGATTCTGGGCGTAGTTTAGAGGGCCAAACGAAATAACGCGACGTAGCGCACTACGGATCAGCTCAGGGCCGCATTTGGTAGGCGCCGCTGAGCGGCTGGACGTGTTCCTTCCAGACCTGGTGGTAGCGCGCGGGGTCGTGCGCCGGGCGCCGGATCATGCGCATCGCAAACCGCGCCTGTTCGTCCGTCGTGGCCGGCTTGTCGCTCAGTTCGACCGCGTAGCCGTTGAAGTCCCTGACCAGCACGCCGAAGATCTCGTCGATCAGAGTCGGGTCGACACCTGCTCCCGGGCCGGACAACCCGGCCTCCTCGAGGACCAGCTGCGCGTAGGGCACCATGGCGAAAAGCTGGCCGACGGCGAACGCGAAGTCGATGTCGCGCTGCTGGGCCGCGTCGGGGGTGGCACTGGCCAGCATCTCGGCAAGCACGTCGATCTGTTGGCTCAGCAGCGCGACGTTGGGCAGGTGGGCGAAGGCCGCGAACGTCGAGCGCCAGTCATGGAAGCGCACCTTGCCCAGGCCGCCGGTCGGTCCCTGGGCGAACAGGAAGGTGTCGTCGGCGGCGTCGTCACGCCGGCCGAGCAGCGGCAGGGCCGCGTCCGGGGCGAACAGGAAATTCGCCATGAACTTGCCGAGCAGGCCGATGTTGATGTGGACCGTGCCCTCCAGTCTGGGCAGCAGGCCGATCTCGCGGGTCACGGCTTCGAAGAAGGTGTCCTTCTCCACGCCCTTGGCCGCGATCACGTCCCACAGCGCGATGATGACCCGCTCACCCTCGCTGGTCACCTTGGCCTTGGTGAGCGGGCTGTAGAGCAGGTAGCGGCGGTCGGTCGCCGAGGCGCTGCGCAGGTAGTCGCAGGCGCGAGTGGTCACCAGCTTCATCGCAACCAGCCGCACGTAGGCGTCGGTCAGCAGCCGGCGCACGTGGCCGAAATCGGCGACGACGGTTCCGTACAGGACGCGGTTGGACGCGTGGGTGACCGCCTCGTACATGGCGTGGGTGCACATGCCCACAGCTCCCCAGCCCAGGTTGTACTTGCAGACGTTGACGGTGTTGAGGGCCGCGTGGAAGGCGTCGGGCCCGCGGTGCAGTATCTCGGCTTCGGTGACCGGGTAGTCGCGCAGCGCGTAGTTGGCGACGTAGTTCTGCGAGTTGACGACGTTCTTGATCAGCTCGTAGCGATCGTGGCGGGAGTCGGCCGCGAAGAAGACGTATTCGTCGTCCTTTCCCGGACCACCGGCGATCTTGCCGAAGGTCGACACCATCCGGGCCACGTTGGCGTTGCCGATGTAGTACTTCTCCCCATTGGCGACCCAACCTCCTTTCGAGGGTTTCAGCAGCATGTCGGTCTGGTAGACGTCGGCGCCGTGGGTCTGCTCCGAGAGCCCGAAGGCGAACACCTCGCCGGCCTCGAGTTGGGCGGCGGCCTTGCGTTTGGCGTCGGAGTTGTCGCTCATCCAGATCGGGCCCAACCCGAGCGCGGTGACTTGGAACGGGTACCAGTAGCTCAGCCCGTAGAAGCCGACGATCTCGGCGAACTCGCTGATGCGGTAGGTGTCCCACCGGCAGTCATCCGAGCCGTAGGCGCTCGGTGTCAGCAGCGACGCGAAGATGCGTTCGCGGCCGATGTGGTTCAGGAAGTCCGAGTACCACACCCGGTCGTGGTCATCGGACTTCAACCGGGCCTTGCCCCGCGACTCGAAGAAATCCACCGTGGCGGCCATGATCTCCGCCGAGCGGTGGTCCGGGTAGGTGCGCTTGAGGTGACTGGGGTTGAGCAACATGACGTGACCGTACTGCCAAAACGGCCTCGCGGGGACCCTGTTGGTCAGAGGCCCGTCGACCTAGCATCAATCGCGTGTCAGAACTCAATACCGCCCGCGGACCCATCGATACCGCCGAGCTCGGCGTCACGCTCATGCATGAACACGTGTTCATCATGACCACCGAAATCGCGCAGAACTATCCCGAGGCCTGGGGCGACGAGGAACAGCGCGTCGCCGACGCCATCACCCGGCTGAACGAACTGAAGTCCCGCGGCGTGGACACCATCGTCGACCTGACGGTGATCGGGCTGGGCCGCTACATTCCGCGCATCGCGCGGGTGGCGGCGGCCACCGAGCTGAACATCGTTGTGGCCACCGGGCTTTACACCTACAACGACGTGCCGTTCTACTTTCACTACCTCGGCCCGGGCGCCGAGCTGGGAGGTCCGGAGATCATGACCGACATGTTCGTCCGCGACATCGAGCAGGGCATCGCCGACACCGGCATCAAGGCGGGGATCCTCAAATGCGCGACCGACGCACCCGGCGTCACCCCCGGCGTCGAGCGGGTGTTGCGGGCCGTCGCCCAGGCGCACAAGCGCACCGGGGTGCCGATCTCCACGCACACCCACGCCGGGCTGCGGCGCGGGCTCGAGCAACAAAAGATCTTCGAGGAGGAGGGCGTCGACCTGAGCCGGGTGGTGATCGGGCACTCCGGCGACAGCACCGACATCGGCTATCTCGAAGAGCTCATCGCCGGTGGTTCCTATCTGGGGATGGACCGGTTCGGCATCGATGTCATCTCCCCGTTCGAGGAGCGAGTGAACATCGTCGCGCAGATGTGCGAGCGCGGGCACGCCGACAAGATGGTGCTCTCCCACGATGCCAGCTGCTACTTCGACGCGCTGCCCGAAGAGCTGGTGCCGCAGGTCATGCCGAACTGGCACTACCTGCACATCCACAATGACGTCATCCCCGCGCTCAAGCAGCGCGGCGTCACCGACGAGCAGCTGCACACGATGCTGGTTGACAATCCGCGCCGCATCTTCGAGCGGCAGGGTGCCTACTAAATGGCTCCGGGTGAGCCGGGCGTGACGAACCCCGTTCCCCCGATCGGCACCCAGATCACGGCGCTGGCCCGCCTCGCACCCGACGAACCCGCGGTCACCTGCGACGGAGTGACGCTGACCCGCGCCGAGCTCGACCGTTCCACGAACCGACTGGCCCGCGCCTACGCGCGGCGCGGCGTGGGCGTGGGCGACTACGTGACCATGCTGCTGCCCAACTCCATCGAGTGGATCCAGGCCGCGGTGGCGTGCTGGAAGCTGGGCGCGGTGCCCCAGCCGTTGTCTGCGCGGCTGCCGGCCGCGGAGCTGCAGGGGTTGTTGGACCTGCGACCTCCCGCCCTGCTGGTGGGCCGCGATTTTCCCGGAATACCCAGTGTTCCAGCCGGTTTCGTGCCCGACCCTTCGTTGTCCGACGCCGCGTTACCGGAAGCGGTCTCGCCGGTGTGGAAAGCCATGGGGTCGGGTGGCAGCACCGGTCGGCCCAAGCTGATCGAGTCCGGCGGGGACAGCCGGATCCCGGCCGCCATCGGCTACCCGCTCGGCGCGCAGGAGGGTGACACCACCTTGATGTCGGTGCCGATGAGCCACAACACCGGGTTCACCACCGCGACGATCGCGTTGCTGATGCGCCACCACCTGGTGGTGATGAGCCGGTTCGACCCGCAGCAGTTCCTGCGGCTGATCACCGAGCACCGGGTCACGTTCCTGACGACGGTGCCGACGATCATGCAGCGGGTGTTGCCGGTCTACCAAGCCGATCAGGAAGCCGACCCGGGGGCCTACGACCTGTCCTCGATCCGGCGGTTCTGGCATCTGGGCGCGCCCTGCCCACCGGCTGTCAAGCAGGCCTGGATCGACCTGCTCGGACCGGACAAGGTGTGGGAGCTTTACGGCGGCACCGAATTTCAGGCGCTGACCTTCATCTCCGGCGATCAGTGGCTGACACATCGCGGCTCGGTCGGCGTGGTGGTCGCCGGGGAGATGAAGGTCCTCGACGACAACGGCAATCCGTGCCCGCCGGGCGTGGTCGGCGAGATCTACATGCGGCCCACGCCGGGCAGCCCACCGACCTATCGCTATGTGGGCGCGACTGCCAAGAGCCGTGACGGATGGGATTCGCTGGGCGACCTCGGTTATTTCGACGCCGAGGGGTTCCTCTACCTGTCCGACCGCCGGGTCGACATGTTCACCGTGGGTGGGCGCAACGTCTACCCCGCCGAGATCGAGAATGCCCTGTCTGCACACCCGGACGTGTTGTCGTGCCTGGTCGTCGGTGTTCCTCACGAAGACCTCGGCCAGGTGCCCTACGCGTTGGTGCACACGTCCGACGGCGCCGGGTTGGACCAGACGGGCGTGCTGGAGTTCCTGCGTGAGCAACTTGCGCCTTACAAGCTGCCGCCCGCCCCCGAATTCGTCGAGTTCGTCGGCACCCCCTTACGCGACGACGCCGGCAAAGCACGGCGCTCGGCGGTGCGCGCCGAGATCATGGCGCGATCGCATCCGCCTCGGCATCGATGACCGCCTTCGGTCCGGTCGACTTGGCGCGCCGCTCCCACCGCCGCAGCCATTCCCGACAGGGCGACTCGACAAGGCCGTAACTGACGGCGGCGATCGCGAAGCCGAACACCAGCGTCAAGACCAGCACCGCCGGCATCCGGCCGGTGAACGGAAACGTCCCGATCACCGGGAATACCATGGCCAGCGCGGCCAGATGCCAGACGAACAGCCCGTAGGACCAGCGCCCCAGCGTGACCATGCCGATGCTGCCCAGCAGTCGGTGCGGCGTGTCCGGGCCGTCCAGCACCAACGGCGCCACCAGCGCGAACGCCACCAGCGACCCCATCGCGGTCTTCACCGCGAACTGCGCCGGGGAACCGGGGACCAGGCCCTCCGGGCCGGCCAGCGGCGACGCCGCGACCAAGTAGGCCAGCACCGCGAAGACGGCCATCGGCACCCGACGGCGGGCCAACCGGTGCGGCCACCCGACCTCGCTGTACGCCCACTCGGCCAGCAGCATCCCCGCGGCGAACCAGGAGAAGAACGCCGGCGGCCAGTTCAGCGGGTTGGCGCCGGAATCGGTGTGCCCGGCCACCACCGGGGTCCAGCCCCATGCCCAGCTGAGGGCCGCCAGTGCCGCGATCGCGGGCACCCGGCCCCGCAGCGGGAGACGGCGGGCCAGCAGCGCCAGCACCGGCAAGGCGAGATAGAAGCCGACCTCGACCGACAGGCTCCACATCTGGGTCAGCCCGCCGGTCAGGGTGAGCGGCACATAGATCTGGGTGAGGGTCAGGTTGGCCAGCCATACCGTCGGGCTGGCGTGGTCGGCGTCGGGCAGCAGCGTCAGGATCACCACGACCGCCACCACGTAGGCCGGCATGATGCGGATGAACCGCGACCGCAGGTAGTGCGCGGTGCGGGGGGGCCTCAGATCAGGGGGTCCCCCCTGACGCGCTACTGCGACATGGCCGCGCCACAGCAGGAATCCCGACAGCGCAAAGAAGACGGCGACGGCCAGGTCGAAGCGGCTGAGCAGCCGGCCGGCGGCGCCGCTGGAGTGACCCGTCTGGAAAGCGACGTGGGTGACGACCACACCGATGGCCGCGCAGGCGCGCATGCCCTCCACGGCGGGCAGGAAGCTGCGGCTTCCGCCCACCTGCCGGCCGTCGGTCATCATCCCGTCGGTCATCATCCCGTCGGTCATCATCCCGTCGGTCATCATCCCAGTGTGCCGGTGACGGCTCGCCGCGTTCCGTGTGCACCCCGCTACCCTGCTCCTGATTCCCGCCGATAACCGCACCGCCGACTGCTGCGTGGCCTCAGGTTCCTTCCGCACCCGGGGCCCGACGATCTGCTGTTAGGGTCAAACCGGTTAGCCTGCTGCTCGGTCCGGCCGGCGAGCCCAGGGAGCAACGGGGCCTTCAACGGACCACGACATGGACCACGAGGAGGGCACGGCAACGTGAACCGAGCAGTCATGTTGCGATTTGCCGCGTGCGGGATCATCGGGTTCGGAGCCGCCCTGCTGATCGCCGCGCTGTTGCTGTCGACGTACACCGGCAGCAGGATCACCAAGGTTCCACTCGACATCGACACCACGCTGGTCAGCACGGGCACCGGCGCCGCGCTCGACCTCGGATCCCTGTCCACGGACCATCTGGTGACCAACAAGAACGTGCCGCTGGTCTCCCAGCAACAGATCACCGTCGAGTCGCCCGCGAATGCCGACGTGGTCACGCTGCAGGCCGGGTCGACGGTCCGGCGCACCGACAAGCAGAAGGACAGCGGGCTGCTGCTGGCGATCGTGGACACCGTCACCCTCAACCGCAAGACGGCCATGGCCGTGTCCGACGACACGCGCGCCGGCGGCTCGGTGCAGAAGCCGCGCGCGTTCGGCGACGACAACCCACCGGCCGCTATCCCGCTGCGCCACGACGGGCTGTCCTATCGGTTCCCGTTCCACACCGAGAAGAAGACGTACCCGTACTTCGATCCGATCGCGCAAAAAGCGTTCGACGTCAACTACGACAGCCAGGACGACGTCAACGGGCTGACGACGTATCGGTTCACGCAGAACATCGGCTACACCAGCGCCGGCAAGCTGGTGGCTCCTGTCGTCTATCCGTCGCTGTACGCCGGCAACGAGGACGGCAAAGTCACCGCGTCCGCGGCCATGTGGGGCGTGCCCGGCGAACCCGGCGAGCAGATCACGATGACGCGTTACTACGCCGCGCAGAAAACCTTCTGGGTGGACCCGGTGTCGGGAACCATCGTCAAGGAAGTCGTGCACGCGAACCACTACTACGCGCGCGATCCGCTCAAGCCGGAACTGACGCTGGTCGACTATAAGGTCACCTCCGACGAGGACACCGTCGAATCGCAGGTCAACGCCGCTCGCGACGAGCGCGACCGGCTGGCGCTGTGGTCGCGGGTGCTGCCGATCACCTTCACCGCGACCGGCTTGATCGCGGTGATCGGGGGCGCGCTGCTGGCCTCGTTCAGCCTGCGCATCGAGAGCGCGCTGACCGATCCCGGCTTGGACCGCGGCGACCAGGAGTTCTCCGGCGGTGGCGCCGACGCGCCCGTGCCCGGGGCTGAAGCCGAAACCGAGAAACTTCCCACCCAGCGCCCCGACGTGGATCACGCGCCCGCCGAACCGGACGCGCCCACCCTGGCGTCCGACGAGTCGTCCGAATCGGAGTCGGCCGCGCCCGATGAACCCGGCGGCGCGCCCGAGCGGGAATAACCCGGCTCGGGCGGCTCACCGTGCGCTGGACCCGGCCCGGGTACGCGCTGGCCTTGGCGCTGCTGCTGACCGCACCGTTGCTGGGGCCGGGATATCTGCTGCTGCGCGACGCGGTGTCGACGCCGCGATCCTACCTGTCCGACGCCGCCCTGGGATTGGCGTCGGCCCCGCGGGCGACGCCGCAGGATTTTGCGGTGGCGCTGGCCTCGCGGGTGGTCGACGGCGGTGTCGTGGTGAAGGTGCTGCTCGTCACGGGGTTGTGGCTGGCGGGATGGGGTGCGGCGCGACTGGTCGACACGGCACTGCCGGATGCAGGCGCGCCCGGCCAGTTCGTCGCGACCACGCTGGCGATCTGGAATCCGTATGTGGCCGAACGATTGCTGCAAGGGCACTGGAGCCTGCTGGTCGGCTACGGCTGTCTGCCGTGGGTGGCGACGGCGATGCTCGCGCTGCGGTCGTCCGGGACCGGGTTTGCCGCCCTGGTCTTCTGGATCGCGGCAGCCGGCCTGACCCCGACCGGGTTGATGCTGGCCGCGACGGTCGCGTTGGTGTGTGTCGGTACGCCGGGCCCGGGCCGCTCGCGCCGGCTGTGCGCCGCGGTGACCGTGGGCGCCGCTCTGGTGGCGGCGCTGCCCTGGCTGACCGCGGCGGCGATGAGCTCGTCGTTGACCGCCCATACCGCGGCGAACGGGCTCGGGGTGCGGGTGTTCGCGCCGCGCGCCGAGCCCGGCCTGGGCACGCTGCTCAGCCTGGCCAGCCTCGGCGGCATCTGGAACGGCCAGGCCGTACCCGCCTCGCGGGCAACACTTTTCGCGATCTGTTCGGCCGTGGCGTTGCTGGGTGTGGTGGCCGCCGGTGCGTCGGCGGCGGCGCGCCGTCGCACCGCGGCGCCACTGCTCGGACTGGCGGTGGTCTCGGTGCTGGTGGTCGCCGCGCTGGCGACCGGGCCTGGGCTGCGCGCGCTCGGCACCCTGGTCGATGCCGCACCGGGCCTCGGCGTGCTGCGCGACGGGCAGAAGTGGGTGGCACTGGCGATGCCCGGTTGTGCGCTGGCGGGCGCCGGCGCGGTGGTGACGCTGCCCAGGTGGGCAAGGCCGCTGAAACCATCAGCCACCGCGCTGGTGTGCTGCCTCGCGCTGATCGCGACACAGCCTGACCTGGCGTGGGGCGTGGGCGGAAGGGTTGCGCCGGTGCGCTACCCGCCGGGGTGGGCGGCCGTGGCTGCGGCGGTCAACGCCGATCCGCGCGCTGTCGCAGTGCTGCCGGCCGGCACCATGCGGCGGTTTTCGTGGTCCGGTCCCGCACCCGTGCTGGACCCGCTGCCTCGTTGGGTGCGCGCCGACGTGCTCACCACCGGTGACCTGATCATCTCCGGCGTCGTCGTACCAGGGGAGGGCAGCCACGCCCGCGCGGTCCAGGACCTGCTGTTGACGGGACCCGACCCTTCCGTGGCGGCCGGCGCCGGCGTGGGGTGGCTGGTCGTCGAATCGGGCAGCGCCGATGACATGGGCGCGGCCCGTCGCACCCTGGACGCCCTGGCGCCTGTCTACCGTGACGACGAGATCGCGCTCTACCGGATCGGCGGCGACACCGCGGAGGGGTCCGCGGCCCGGCGCGACGTGACGCTCGCCGCGCACCTGGCTTGGCTGGCGCTGCTGATCGCGGGGGCCGCTGGCGCGGTGGTCGGCTCAGCGGTCGGCGCAGTTCGGCGCCGCCGCGGCGCGGGCGCCGCCCTCCACGACACATAAATTATGGCGACGACACGCCGAGAGACGTCGCATAGGTTTATGCGTCGCGGGGCGCGCGCTCAGATGCCGGTGCCGACCAGACCACTGACGAACCGGCCGGCCTGTACCGCCTCCAACACACCGCGCATTGCCGTGGCGCTCTGCGCCCAGGAAAACTCGCCGGTGCGTGTCTGCGCCTTGGCGCCGAGTTGATCCCGCAGCACCGGATCGGACAGCAAATCCTCGAGGCGATCGACCAGCTCGGCATGGTCGTCCACCAGGATGCCGGTCACCCCGTCGACGATCGAGTCGGACAGGCCGCCCGAGGACCGGTAGCCGATGGTGGGCACCCGGTGTTGAGCCGCCTCGACGACCGCCAGACCCCATCCCTCCTTGCGCGAGGGCAGCACGTGTACCCACGAGCCCTGCAGCACATGGTGTTTGGTGACGTCGTCGACGTGGCCATGGAAGACCACCGCGTCGGTGATGCCGAGGGAGTGAACGTGGTCGACGAGCCGCTGCCGCCACCATCCGTCGCCGACGATGTCGAGGCGCAGACCGGGTATGCCCGGTCTGCGCCGGAGCAGCTCCGCAACGGCTTCCAGCGCGTCCTCGATCTGCTTGTGCGGGACCAGTCGCGACAGCACCACCACCCGCGGGGTTGCCGCCTGCGGGCCGGACAACGACGGCGCCGGCGCCTCGTCGAGGCCGTTGCGGACGACCGCGATCCGCTCGTCGTCCACCCCGAGGGCGACCAGATCCCGAGCCGAGGGCAGCGAAACCGTCAGGTACTGGTTGCGCCGATTCAGCCACGGCGACAGTTTCGACTCGACGAACCAGCCCACCCGGCCGAGCACCGGCCCGGCCACCGGCCACTGCTCGCGATGGCAGTGGTGTACCAGCACCACCACCCGGCGGCCGTACACCAGCCGGGCCAGAAACGGCAGCCCGTTCTGCGCGTCGACGACCACGTCGGGCCGCGCCCGCCGCAGCCGCCCGAGCCCCAGTCGCGCCCCAGCCTCCTGAACGGCCATCACCAGCAGCGCCCACACGTAGACCGAGTAGCGGCCACCGGCCCGCACGATCCGCACGCCGTCGACCACTTCGCGGCGCGGCGCGCCCGGATAGCGGGCGGTGCGCAGTGTGACGGCGATGCCCGAGCCGGCCAGCTGCGCTCCGATGCGCTGCAGGTACGCCTCGCTGCCTCCGCCCTGGGGATGGCCGGTGTCGCGCCAGCACAACAGCAGCACCGAGCGCAGGATGGACATCGGGATCAGCCTAGCCGGGCGACGATGCCCGCCGCGCAGCCATAGGGTTGGCCGGTGGCCGTCACTGACATCGTCGCCCGCCGGGCGACGCTTGCGCGGTCATTGCGGCTGCTGTCGGCGTTCCGCCACGAGCAGCCCGACCCGCCGCGGTTCTACCGGGCACTGGCCGCCGACACCGTGGCAATGGTCGGCGACCTGTGGCGGGCGAGCCGCGGCGAGGCCCCGGCCGGCCGCACGCTGCTCGACGTCGGCGGCGGCCCCGGCTACTTCGCGGCGGCCTTCGGCCGCGCCGGCGTCCGCTACATCGGCGTCGAGCCGGACCCGAACGAGATGCACGCGGGCGGCCCGGCCGTCGACCGGGGGAACGGCACGTTTGTGCGGGCGTCGGGCATGGCGCTGCCGTTCGCCGACGACTCGGTGGACATCTGCCTGTCCTCCAACGTCGCCGAGCACGTGCCGCGGCCGTGGCAGCTCGGCGGCGAGATGCTGCGGGTCACCAGGCCGGGCGGGCTGGTGGTCCTGTCCTACACCGTCTGGCTGGGCCCCTTCGGCGGCCACGAGATGGGGCTGACCCACTATCTGGGCGGCGCGCGCGCCGCCGCGCGGTACGCCCGCAAACACGGCCACCGGGCCAAAAACGACTACGGGTCGTCGTTGTTCGCGGTGTCGGCCGCCGACGGGCTGACCTGGGCCGCGAGCACGGGTGCGGCAGTCGCCGCATTTCCCCGCTACCACCCCCGATGGGCCTGGTGGATGACGTCGGTGCCGGTGCTGCGCGAGTTCCTCGTCAGCAATCTGGTGCTGGTCCTCAAACCGCTGGAATGAAACATGTTCTCGTTTCGCGTCCCCTTGGGTAGGGTGGCGCCCATGGGCGACATCAAGACCGAATACGACAAGCTTTTCATCGGCGGCAAGTGGACAAAACCGGCCACCTCTGAGGTGATCGAGGTGCACTGCCCGGCCACCGGCGAGTACGTCGGCAAGACGCCGCTGGCGGCGGCGGCCGACCTCGACGCGGCGGTCGCCGCGGCGCGCGCCGCGTTCGACAACGGCCCCTGGCCCACCACGCCGCCGAAGGAGCGCGCGGCCGTCATCGCCAACGCGCTCAAGTTGATGGAGGAACGCAAGGACACGTTCACCGAGGTCCTCGCCGGCGAGACCGGTCAGCCACCCACCGGCATCGAGACCATGCACTGGATGAGCTCGATCGGCGCGCTGAACTACTTCGCCGGCCCCGCGGCCGACGAGGTCACGTGGCGGGAGATCCGCAACGGCGGCTACGGGCAGACCATCGTCTACCGTGAGCCGATCGGGGTGGTAGCCGCCATCGTCGCCTGGAACGTGCCGCTGTTCCTCGCGGTCAACAAGCTGGGCCCGGCGCTGCTGGCCGGCTGCACCGTGGTGCTCAAGCCGGCCGCCGAAACACCGCTGAGCGCAAACCTTTTGGCGGAGGCCTTCGCCGAGGCCGGCCTGCCCGAGGGCGTGCTGTCGGTAGTGCCCGGCGGGGTCGAGACCGGCCAGGCGCTGACCTCCAACCCGGCCATCGACCTCTTCTCCTTCACCGGCAGCTCCGCCGTCGGCAAGGAGATCGGCCGGCGCGCCGCGGACATGCTGAAGCCGTGCACCCTCGAACTCGGCGGGAAGTCGGCGGCCATCGTCCTCGACGACGTCGACCTCGCCTCCGCGATCCCGATGCTGGTGTTCTCCGGGATCATGAACACCGGGCAGGCCTGCGTGGCCCAGACCCGGATCCTGGCCCCGCGCTCGCGCTATGACGAAATCGTCGAGGCGGTGAGCACTTTCGTGCAGGCGCTGCCGGTGGGCCCGCCGTCGGACGCGGCCGCCCAGATCGGGTCGCTGATCTCGGAGAGGCAGCGCGCCCGCGTCGAGGGCTACATCGCCAAGGGCATCGAGGAGGGCGCTCGGCTGGTGTGTGGCGGCGGCCGCCCCGAGGGCCTGGACGCTGGCTTCTTCGTGCAGCCCACCGTCTTCGCCGACGTCGACAACAAGATGACGATCGCGCAGGAGGAGATCTTCGGCCCGGTGCTGAGCATCATCGGTTACGACACCGAAGAGGACGCGATCACGATCGCCAACGACTCGGTGTACGGCCTGGCCGGCAGCGTGTGGACCACGGACATCGACAAGGGCATCAAGATCGCCGAGAGGGTCCGCGCCGGAACCTACGCCATCAACTGGTATGCGTTCGACCCCTGCTGCCCGTTCGGCGGCTACAAGAACTCCGGCATCGGTCGCGAGAACGGGCCCGAAGGCGTCGAGCACTTCACCCAGCAGAAGAGCGTGCTGATGCCGATGGGTCACACCGTCGAGGGCTAGCCAGGACTGACACCCCGCGCGCCGAGCGTGCACTCACTACGAGGTTTCGACTCCTCGCGGTGAGTGCACGCTCGGCGTTTTTGGCTGGTGCGCGAGCGAGGCCATTATGCGATAAACCATAGAAATCGGGGCGTAACCTTTCGCCTCCAGCCGATAGCGTGACGGCCGTCTCAGAGATTTACAATGGTGCAGGGTTTACTTAGGGAATAAAAATTGCTTGCTGGACGGATGCCTTCTATGATTCTTAGCATAATCAAAGGCCGGACACGGCTGGGGAGAAAATCATGTGGATCATCGAACTCAATGTCGCCGGCTACCGGTTCACCCGTGAGCTACCCGACCTCATGCGGCGCCCCTTCCGGTTTGGTCCGCGCAGCATCTTTTGGTCGGTACCCCGGCATTCGCACGCTTCATGAGGTCAGCCAGGGACGGTGCGACCGTGTCGACGGCTAGGCGGACCACCACTGACAAGGCGCCTGACCGTTCCGCCACGAAGCGGTGCGACACGCGCACGAACATGCTGATCAGCGCCGCCGAGGTGATGCGCGAACGCGGGGCGGCCGGCGTGACCATCGACGAGGTGCTCGCCCGCAGCGGCGCGCCGCGCGGCTCGGTGTACTACCACTTCCCCGACGGGCGCAACCAGATCCTCAGCGAGGCGCTGCGGTACTCCGGCGACTCCATCACCGCGATGATCGACGACGCCGCGGGCTGGGGTGCTCGGGCCCTGCTGCGCGAGTTCGTCGGGTTCTGGGAACGCCTGCTGACCGACGGAGACTTCGGCGCCGGTTGCCCGGTGGTGGCGGCCGCGATCGGCTCGACCGACGACGAGCGCGCGCTGTCGAAGGAGGCCGGTGCCGTCCTCGGCCGCTGGTGCGCGGCGATGACCCGGGCGTTCATCACCGACGGCTTCGACGAGGGCGATGCGGCGTCACTGGCAGTGATGTCGATCGCCGCGCTGGAGGGCGCGATCCTGCTGTCCCGCTCGACGCGCAGCATCGACCCGCTCCACCACGTCGGCGATCAGATCGAATTCCTCATCAAGGCAAAGGAATTCGTCATCCGCAACGGCCTGCCCGACAAGCGGGAGAGCTAGTCGCTGGCCGGTAGCGGCTTGACCTCTTTGAGCTGCAGCGGCGTCGCGCCGATGCTCAGGCTCCCGGCGCCGGGCTTGGTCACCAGCACCTCGGCGCCGTCGTCGTCGACGTAGCGCTTGCCCATCACGCTGCCCCCGGCGAACGCCGGGTCGAGCTCGCCCGACCGCTCGGCGCCGATGGCCACCATAGGCGCACCGCCGCACCGCAGGTCGTCGAGGCTGTCGGCGCTTCTGACCACGATGACCTGGGTGTCGCACACCTGGCTGGCCAGACGGGTTCCGTTCTTGATCATGCGTGCAGTCCCTCCAACTTCTCGATGATCTCCCGGCGCAGCACCTTGCCGGTGGGGGTGGTCGGCAGTTCATCGCGGAACACGACCCGGTCCGGGGTGCGTGACCCGCGCAGGTTTTCGCGGACGAACTCACGCAGTTCCTCCGGGTCGGGCTCGCACCCCGGGGCCGGCACCACCACCGCGACGATCGCCTGGCCCCACTGCGCGTCCTCCACCCCGACCACGGCGACGTCGCGCACGTGCGGATGCTCGACGAGCACCTCCTCCAGCTCGGCCGGGGCGATGTTCTCCCCGCCGCGGATGATGGTGTCGTCGCTGCGCCCGCCGATGAACAGGTAGCCGTCCTCGTCGAGCATGGCGATGTCCTTCGTCGGGAACCAGCCGTCCGCGTCCAGCACGGAACCGATCCCGGTGTAGCGTCCCGAGACCTGCTCGCCGCGCACGAACAACTCCCCGGTCTGCCCCGGCCCGAGCAGCGTGCCGTTCTCGTCGCGGATCTGCACCTCCACGCCGGGCAGGGGCCGCCCGACCGAGGCCAGCCGCCGGGCGCCGGCGGCGTCGGACGCGGCCTGCGCCGCGCGGTGGTCGTCGGGGGTCAGCACCGCGATCGTCGAGCTGGTCTCGGTCAGACCGTAGGCGTTGACGAAACCCACCCCCGGCAGCAGTTCCAGCGCCCGGCGCACCAGCGGCAGCCCGACCTTGGAGCCGCCGTAGGCCAGGTTGCGCAGCGACGGCAGCTCGCGGGAGGCTGCGCCGTCGGCCTCCAGTGCGGTGACGATGCGGTCCAGCATCGTGGGCACCACCGTCGCCGTGGTCACCCGCTCGGCGTTGACCAGCCGGACCCACTCGCGCGCGTCGAAGTTGGGCAGGTACACCATCTTTCGCCCGGCGTACAGGTTCGACAGCGCGGCGCTCACGCCGGCGATGTGGTAGGGCGGCACACAGATCAGCGCCGCGTCGGTGTCGGCGGCCGAGGCGAATTCGACGCTGCCGGTCACGTAGCTGGTGAGGTTGTTGTGCGTGAGCTCGACGGCCTTGGGTTGCGAGGTGGTGCCCGAGGTGAACAGCACGATCGCGACCGAATCCGGGTCGGCGAACGCAGGGACGTCGGAGCCCGGCTCGCACTCGCGCGCGGCGGTCAGGAAGTCGTCGGAGAGCATCACCCGCGGCGAGGCGTCCCCGACCGCGTCGCGGTAGCGGGCGTCGACGATCACCAGCGGTTCGGGCAGCCGCCGGATCAGGGTCTGGATGCCCTCGGCCGACAGCCGGTAGTTGATCGGGGTGAACGCCACCCCGGCGCGGGCGGCCGCGAAGATCAGCACGGGCAGCATGTCGCCGCCGGTGCCGACGTACGCCACATGCCCGGCGCCCGAGGCCGCGATGACGCCCGCGCCGCCGTCGGCGAGATCACTGAGCTGCTGCGTGCTCAAGCGCACACCGTCACAGACGACCGCCGTGCGGTCGGGGCTGTCCGACGCGGCCATCTCGAGCAGCAACGAAATGCTCATCCTCGATCTTTCTGATCACCAGGCATTTTCGGATCGCACCGAGACTCTACGAAAATAGTGCACCGGGGTCAGGAGCCTGTCCAGCGCGGCGGACGCTTCTCGGCGAACGCGATGGCGCCCTCCTTCGCATCGTTCGACGCGAACACCGGGCCCAGGATCTTCATCTGTTCGGCGAACATGGTGTCGCGGCTCCAGCCGCGGGACTCGACGATGATCCGCTTGGTGGCCGCCACCGCGAGCGGCCCGTTGGCGGCGATCCGCTCGGCCAGCGCGATCGCTGCTTCCAGCGCCCGGCCCGGCTCGGCCAGCACGTTGACGAGCCCGAGTTCGTGAGCGCGCTCGGCGGGCAGATTGTCCCCCGTCAGGGCCAGCTCCATCGCGACCGCGTAGGGGATGCGCTCGGGCAGCCGCAGCAGTCCGCCACCACCGGCGACAAGACCACGCTTGACCTCGGGGATCCCGAACGCCGAGTCCCTCGACGCCACGATCAGGTCGGTGGCCAGCGCCAGCTCGGTGCCCCCGGCCAGGGCGTAGCCCTCCACCGCCGCGATCAGCGGCTTGTCCGGCGGGCGCTCGGTGAACCCCATGCCGCGGCCTTCGACGACCGGAAGCTCGCCCCGCGCGAAAGCCTTGAGGTCCATTCCGGCGCAGAATGATCCGCCCGCGCCGGTGATGATCCCCACCGACTGGCCGGCGTCGGCGTCGAGCCGGTCCATCGCGTCGGCCAGGCCGCGCGCGACCGCGGCGTTGACCGCGTTCTTGGCCTTGGGCCGGTTGATGGTGATGATCAGGATCCGGCCCCGTTGCTCGACGAGGACTTCGGGTTCCTCGGTGCCGGCCTGTTCGTTGCCTGTACTCACGGTGCGCCGGAGCTCCTCACCCAGTCAGTGGATAGTCCTGACTGATGGTAGCGGCCCCGCGAGTGAACCGGAAATAGCATTGACATCCTGCGAGAGCCTCGTTTCCATCCCCGGGGTGCCCGTCGGGCCAGGTTGCGGCCAACCCGCAGACCGCCACAGAATCGCACCGGCGACGCGCGGCGTGGGCAATACTCGACCCATGCCCAACAGCGACGTTCGCCCCGATTTGCGCACAATTGCCCGCTTCACGCCGCGGCACCTGGTCAGCCCCCGGACTCTGCGGGTCGTGCGGGCGGTGACGAAGCTGCGCGGACGCGACGGCGCCGGCGACGTCGAGGTGATCGACCTGGGCCCGGGCAGCGGCGTGCGGTTGTTCCGGCCCGTCGGCGCCACCGGGACGACGCCCGCGCTGCTGTGGATTCACGGCGGTGGATACGTGATCGGCAGCGCCGAACAGGACGACCCCGTGTGCCGGCGGTTCAGCACCCGCCTGGGAATCACCGTCGCGTCGGTGGAATACCGTCTGGCGCCCGAACATCCCTATCCGGCAGCGCTGGAGGACTGCTACGCGGCGTTGACCTGGCTTGCCGAGCTGCCGTCCGTGGATGCGCGGCGGCTGGCCATCGGGGACGCCAGCGCCGGCGGCGGGCTCGCCGCAGCCCTGGCGCTGCTGGCCCGCGACCGCGCGGAAGTCAGCCCCCGGTTCCAGCTGCTGGCATATCCCATGCTCGACGACCGGAGTTCGGAGTCCGGACACGACCCACACCACCGGCTGTGGAGTGCGCGCAGCAACCGGTTCGGATGGGCGGCATATCTGGGCGGCGCCGACCCGCAGGTCGCCGTCCCGGGCCGGCGCAACGACCTGAGGGGGCTGGCGCCGGCGTGGATCGGCGTCGGCACCCACGACCTTTTCCACGACGAAGACCTCGACTACACCGAAAGGCTGCGGGCCGCCGGGGTGGCGTGCCAGGTCGACGTCATCCCCGGAGCGTTCCACGGCTTCGACCTGTGGGCACCCAACACCGCAGTGTCACAACGCTTCTGCGACAGCCAGTGCGACCGTTTGCGTGAGGCGCTGACCGCGGCGGCCTGACCGCCGCTCACATCGCGAAGTAGGCGAGCTCGCCGCCGATGACGGTGGCCGCGACCATGCCGGCGTCCAGCTCGGCCAGCACCGTGGCGGGCGGCTCACTGAGCACGCAGAGGTCACCCGGCTGCCCGGTTTCGATGCTGCGGAAGCGGCCCGGCCGATCCGCCCGGCCGGTGAACATCCTCACGGCCCGGCGCGCTGACACGCTCTCGCCGGCGTTGAGAACGGCCCCGCTCGGTGTGGTGCGGTACACCGCGGCACGCATCGCGGTCCACGGATCCCCGTGGCCGAAGGGCATGTCCGTGGACAGCGCCACGGGAACCCTCGCGTCGAGCAACGATGCGACGCGCCACAGCCAACCGTGTTCGGCGGCGGGGATGTCGGCGAGGTATTGATCGCCGCGCTCGGCGACGAAGTTGGGCTGCGTCACCACCGTGACCCCGAGATCGGCAAGGTCGGCCAGGGTGTCGTCGGGCACCACGGCGGCGTGCTCGATCCGGTCCCGGGGATGGCTCCCGGCGACACGCAGGGCCGCGACCGTGACCACCAACTGGGCAGCGGTGACGCAGTGAATGGCGACCGGCCCGCCGACGGCGTGGCGGTCGCTGATCCAGCCGGCGAGCTCGTCGAGGTCGAGGCGATCCTCCCGCAGGATTCTCTTGCCCGGCGACAGGAAGCACAACCGCGGCCGGAACTCGCCGCGGCTGTGCGCCGACGACAACGCCTCCCTGTCGGCCGGATCCAGGTCGGGGGTCGCGTCGGTGACACCGGTGACGCCGTAGCTGGTGATGCGGCGGCCGAGTTCGGCCAGGTCGCTTTCGCGCCGCATCAGGGCCTGCGACCAGCCGCGGTCGGCGCTGCGCAGGCGCCCATCGGGATGCCCGGCCAGCCCGACCCGGCCCAGCGCCTCAGAGTTCAGGATCCACAGTGCGCCGCTGCGGTGCTGGATGCGTGCCGGGATCGTGGGCACCACGGCATCGAGGAAGTCGCGGTCCAACTCCCCGGCGACCGATTCGTGGTAACCGATGGCGCGAATCCAACCGTCGGGACCCGGCGTGGCATTCGAGAGCAGTTGCCTCAGCTCGGCCTCGGCACTGACGCCGGGCGGCCCGACGACGAACGAGTCCAGCGCGGCAGCGGCCGAGCGGACGTGCACGTGGTGGTCGTGCAGGCCGGGCAGGGCCGTGCCGCCGTTGGCGTAGAGCACCCCTTCCCCGCGCCTGGCGGCCAGGTCGTCCGAGGCCACGCTGACCTCCTGCACGAGCTCCTCCACCCTGATGTCGACGATCCTCCCGTCGAGCAACGCCGCTTGTTTGATCAGCATGCCGAGCAACGCCTTTCGGCGACCAGTAGGCGCACGGCGGCGTTGTCGGCGCCGAGTTCGGGCGCGGGCAGGCACCCGGTCGGTGGCCGCGGTGGCGGCGCCGCATCATGCGCCACCGCCGGCGCCTGCGCCTGCGCCGACGCGGCATACGTCGCGGCGATGCCGGCCATCGACACCCGGATCAGTTCGCCGCCACCGCGCCCCAGCGATTCGGTCACCGCCGCGACCGCCTCCAGACCAGTCAGGGGGTCGGCGATGGCGTCCGCGCAGAAGACCGGCCCCGCCGGGCCGACGCCCACCAGGCCGCCGCCGACCGCGGCGTCGTCCCCGAATGCGGGCCTCTCGGGCTGCTCGTCATATCCACTGATCTGCAACCAGATTCGTCCTGTCCGGGGTGCGACCTGCCCGGGCCCGAGCCCGCGGCGCGCCAGGGCCGCCGGGCGTGAACCCTCGATGACGACGTCGGCGGCCCCGAGGAGCTCACGCAACTCGCCAGCTGCGCTGTCGAAATCGACTGCATAGGAGAGCTTTCCGCCGTTGATCCAGTCGAAGAAGGCACGGCTGCCGGCCCGGGTTCCGTCCGGGCGGCCCGGGCTCTCTACCTTCACGACGGTCGCGCCGCACCGGGCCAACACCTGCCCGCACAGCGGGCCGGCCCACATCGACGACAGGTCGGCCACCAGCAGACCCGACACGCCGCGGGCGGGCGCACGCGGGCCCGCGCGGCGGATCCGGGGCGGTGCGGGTGCGGCCTCACCCAGTCGGGCCGCCGGAATGTCCAGCAGGACAGCACGTTCGGCGAGCTCCGATGCCGGACGCGTTGCGACCCATTGCGCGAGTACCGGCCACGGGTCTCCGGCCACGTCGTCGGCCTGCAGTAGCGCCGGGACGGCCCCGACGTCGGCGGGCCGCGACAGCGTGAGCGCACACCAGCCGTCGCGGGCGCTCAGCAGTCGGGTGGCACCCCCGGCCGACACCCGCCCCCCGCGGGCCAGTCCGAGCAGCGCGGCCCGCCCGGTCAGCAGACCGGCGGCGTCGACGGCCACGCCCGTGCGCGCGGTGACCGCGGCGGCCACACGTTCGGCCCGGTCCAGCACCTTCGCCCGGGAGAAGTCGGCGGGGCCGTCGGGCCGCCCGGTCAGGTAGGCCAGCCCGCTGCTCCCCCAACTTCCGGGCCACGCGTCCGGTGCCGAACTCACCGCACCATGGTGCACCCGGGCGCGCCCGGGTGGGAGTGGCGACGGGCCGCCAAGCCCCGATGGGGGCAACACATCCGCACGCCTGTGAGGCCGATACCGATTTATCGCGACCACAATTATGTTTTGACGGCAAATTATCAGGATTCGGTATGTCGTGTGGGCCTGGCGGCGGACCCGATCTTCACCACTCCCGCGCTACCCCTTCTTGGAACCGGCCCTTCTTGGAACCGGCCCTTCTTGGAACCGGTTGGGCCGTCGCGTCGGCGGTGCCGGGAACTGGTTGCACCGGTGGACTCCCTCGGGCCGCAGGAGACGCCGTCGGCAGGGCGCCGGCACCCGCTCGCAGCGGCGGGTCCCACATCACCATCGCTGGCACGGTGCGCCCATCCGCTGGCCTGCGGCCATTTCACCCCATGGGGGTTCCGCGCCACCGCCCGAGGATGGGCGAGCGCGTCGGCCGCGCCGACTGGCCGGAAGGTGCGCCAGCAGCCGATACCACAACCGAGCCCGCCCCGGCGACAGCGGGTCGCCAGAACGTACCCGGCGGCATCGAATGCCGTAGCCGTGGGCAACCTGACCCCGATATTCCCCGGAAAGTCGTACTAGAGGTATGCTGATAACCGGGTTATAGAACTTTCCGTGTCACCTCGGTCACATTACTGGGAGTAGGTCTTGTTCTCAGGTACATTCTGGACGTTCGACTTTGCCGACTCGTCGGCGCCCAGGGGGGCCACACACACGACCTTGCGGGTCAGGAATCGCGACGCTAGAAAGTTGAGTGGTCTGGATGTTAGGACTGGTCACGGCGCTGACTCCATTCCTCACGACGTTCTTTGATGCCGTCGACGCTCTCGCGGAGGCCCCGACCGCGGCCGGCGTTGCGATTCCGCCTCCGGCGCAGCTGACGACTTCCGTAAAGACACGGGCATCGACATGATCGATTTCGGTGCTCTGCCGCCGGAGGTCAACTCCGCGAGAATGTATGCCGGCCCCGGTGCCGTGTCGCTGTCTACCGCCGCGGTCGCCTGGGACAACTTGGCCGCCGAATTGGACTTCGCAGCGGGCTACTACAGATCAGTGGTTGCCGGATTGACCGCGGGACGATGGCTGGGCCCTGCGTCACTGTCCATGGCATCCGCAATCGGACCGTATGTGGCATGGACGGTCGGGCTTGCCGCGCGCGCGGCGGAGTCTGCCAGCCAAGCCAGACTCGCCGTGGAGGCCTACGAGGCCGCGTTCACGACGACGGTGCCGCCGCCCGTGGTCGCCGCCAACCGGGTTCAACTCGCGACGTTAACGGCCACCAATTTTTTCGGCCAGAACTCGGCGGCGATCGCCGCCACCGAAGCCGAATACGGTGAAATGTGGGCGCGGGATGCCGCGGCCCTCTACGAATACGCCGCGCATTCGGCCATCGCTTGCGAATTGACGCAACTGGTCCAGCCGCCGCAGGTGGTGGACCCGGCGGGGGCGGCCACTCAGGCGACGGCGGTTGCCAACTCCGCGGCGGCATCGCCGGCACAGCAGCTGTCGCTGGCCAACCTGGTTTCCTCGATTCCTTCCATGCTGTCGGCACTTTCGTCGCCCGCTTCGACCCTGGCGGGCCTCAGCGGCTCGTCGGCTGGTTTCGACGTGGCGGCCTACGCATTGCCCTCCTGGTCCATGGCGGCGGCAACCCCGGTCTATGCACTGTCCTCCGTGCTCGGAATCGCCCAGAGCGGACAGGGTTTGGCGGGGGCCTTCACCGCTGTGGAAGGAGCCGCGGAAGGTGCGGCCGCCGAGGCGGCCGGGGCGGCAGCCTCGGGCGCCGAGGCGCTCGGATCGCTCGGACCCGGACTGTTGGGGAGCCTCGGCACCGCGACCTCGCTGGGCCCCTTGTCGGTGCCGGCGAGCTGGACGAGCGTCATTCCCTCAGCCCAGATGATGAGCTCCGTCACCCCTTTGTCGGACGCCGGCCTGCACGGAGCCGGCATGCCGCCAAGCGTGCTGGGCGCGGCGCCGCGCGCCGCCATGGCTGGTGCGGCGAGATCGGTCGGGCCCCGGTACGGCAACATCCCCACGATCATGGCACGCCCTCCCTCCGGCGGATACGTGTAGGCCGGGTGATGACCACGGACCGGCTCTTTCCCCGAGCACATTCAGCAGCGGCTACAGCCGGCGGCGTCGTCGACGGCGGCGGTTCCCCCCGCTACTGGTGGTCGCGGCGCCAAGGCAAGCAATCGTGCGTAGTCAGCTCTCACGTCAGCGGCGGGTGGGTGCCGGCGGGCGAGCACGGGATCTGCTGGCATGGAACGGAGTTCGACGTCGAATGGCCCCTGCCGGTCACAGCGATCTCGGAGGAGCACCTCGGCTGGCCCCTGGTGACGAGCCGATTGGCGGCGGTAACAAGGGCGGCATCATGCTGATCGCCCCCCCTGGAGCCCGGTGCCGCTTTGAGGTGTCATCGCATCACCAATCGCGAGAAAGCATCGCCATGATCCCCGATACGCGGCCCGCTGCCACTGTGCGAATGGCCCTCAGCGGCAACATCGTCGAGCGTCGCGAATTCGACGAAGTATTGTCGGTCATCGCGTCCCGCCTGCAGTCGGCATCGAGTGTCGGCTTGGCGGTGGGGTCGGTCAACCTCGACCACTTGTGCCATTTCCACAACGCCAGCACGGCGCAGGCCGGCGCGCTGGAATGGCTGTTACTGGCCGACGGCATGCCGATCTCCTGGCGAGGCCGGCTGCTCACCGGCAAACGGTGGCCTCGAATCACCGGCACAGACCTGCTCCCCGGCGTGCTGCTGTTGGCCGAAAGGACCGGTCAGCGGGTCGGCTTCTTCGGCGGCAGCGTCGAAACCCACCGCCTGCTCTCCGGTGTTCTCCGTGAACGTTTTCCGGCGCTTGCTATTTCAGGAATGTGGGCGCCGGACGCACACAGCATCGCGTCGTGCTCCGCCGAGTGGGCTGCGGCGATCCGCAATGCACGCACCGACATTCTGATCGTCAGCCTCGGCAAGCCGCGGCAGGAGCAGTGGATCGACCAGCACGGCTGCGCGTCGGGTGCCCGGGTCTTCCTGCCGTGTGGCGCCGCGATCGGCCACTTGGCGGGCAACGTCAAGCGGGCTCCCGGCTGGATGCAGGACTGCGGCCTCGAATGGCTCTTCCGGTTGATCAACGAGCCCCGCCGGCTGGCGCGGCGCTATCTGCTGAACGGTCCCATCGCCTTACTGCGCGTGACACGGGCACAGCTCATCCGCTACCCGGGCGCGCATCACGCGGTCACGCCGGTCGGCGCCTGCGCCGACCCGTCCGACACCGGCCAAGTTTGGGTGCAGTCCGAAACGACGAGTGTGTAGGCACAGGTTGACGGTGATGACCTCGGTAATCCAGCGGCCGACGAATGGTTCACCGGTCACCGCTTGTCCGACACCGCCGCAGGGTCGAAATTCCGGGCAACGCTGGCAGATCCAGTATTCGCACCGGATACGTGCCACCGATTCGCTGATCGTCTGCGGGTCGGTGATGCTCGCCCAATACCTGCGGTTCGGCGCCTACCCGGAACTTTCGGGTTACCCGGGCCCGCTGATGACGCTGTTCTCCTTGGTTTTCATCGGTCTGTGGCTGTCGTGTCTGACGATATTCAGGACAAGGTCGACGCACGTCATCGGAGCGGGGATCGACGAGTATCGACGCATCTGCAGCGCGTCGTTCTGGACGTTCGGAATCATCGCGATGGTGACGCTCCTCGCCAGGATCGAGCTGGCCCGGGGCTATCTGGCCGTTGCACTTCCCGTCGGCACCATCGGACTGCTGACCAGTCGCAGCATGTGGCGCAGATACATCTGCGCCAAGCGTGGGCACGGCGAGTACCAGACGGCGGTATTGGCGATCGGACACCGGCGCGAGGTTTCACGCATGGTGCAGGAAATGCAGTGCAATCCAGGCGACGGTTACGTCGTCGTCGGGGTATGCATACCGGGATACGGTCCCCCCCGCGGCGAATCCCTGACGGCCGGAGACCGCGAAGTACCCATCCTCGGCGACGAATCCCACGCGCTGGACGCGATCGCCTGCTGCGGTGCGGACGCCGTGGTGGTGACCCAGACGGAGAAATTGGGTTTCCACGCGATCAGAAACCTGATGTGGCAGTTGGAAACGACGGATGTGGACCTGACGGTGTCGCCGGGGGTCGTCGACGTCGCCGGGGCACGGTTGACCCTGCGGCCCATCGCCGGATTCCCGCTTCTGCATGTCGAGAAGCCGCGATACGAAGGGACCCAGCGGTTTCAAAAGCGCGCGTTCGACTTCTTCTTCGCGCTGGCAGCGCTCTGTGCATCGTCGCCGCTTCTGGTCGCGTGTGCGATCGCCATCAAGCTGACGAGCAGAGGACCTGTCTTCTACCGTTCCGAACGCATTGGTCTCAACGGTCAGCCCTTCACGATGCTGAAGTTGCGCACGATGACAACAGGCGCCGATGCCCAAGTCGACCGTCTGCTGCACCTCAACGAGGGAGCCGGCGGGATCTTGTTCAAAATGCGTGAAGACCCGCGCATCACACCCGTCGGCAGAGTACTGCGCCGGTTCAGCCTCGACGAACTGCCCCAGTTCATCAACGTGCTGAAACAGGAGATGAGTGTGGTCGGGCCACGGCCGCCATTGCGGCGCGAAGTCGAGAACTACGACCGTCATGTCAATCGGCGGCTGCTGGTGAAGCCGGGCGTCACCGGAATCTGGCAGGTAAGCGGCCGTTCAGAACTTTCATGGGACGAGTCGGTCCGGCTGGATCTGTCGTATATAGACAACTGGTCGATGGCGGGCGACCTCATGATCATCACCAAAACGGTGAAAGCGGTTTTAGCAGGCCACGGGGCATACTAGGTGGAGTGAAACATGCCGATCTATAACCGGAAAAGCTCACCGCATCAACCGATTCACCGTCCGGTTTGCCGGTCGCCGTTTCTCCCGCCGCCCCCGTGTCCCCAACCCCCGCGCAGGCACCGCGGCCGATCCGGCGCAATCGTCGGAGCCGCCTTTCTGGGAGCCGGGATCGCGATGATTGCCGTGTTCTCGCGACTGCAGAGCAGCGACTTCAGTTCCCAGGACAGGCACTATCTGGCGGTGATCCGCAATCCCTGCGAACACAGCGAGGTCTTGGACACGACTCGTTGCAGCAGTTGGGGCCAGCAGCGGTGGCACTGGCCGGATAACAAAACACTGGTCAAGGATGCAAACGACGTCTGCGCGGCGGAGGCCGGTGCCCAGTGGGAGGAGAAGATCCGGACCGGCGGCAGCTTGATCGCGGCACGCCATCCCGCTTTCTTCGATTTGCAAGTTGGGGTGGAGGAGGTCGCGGCGCGCAATGTCTATTGCCCGAACGTGATTGCGCCCGCCGGCGAGAGCCCCGATCTCGCTGCGGCGACCGGGCTCAAGGGTACGCCGTGACGGTTTCTGCCACCTACGCAGCGTTCTTGCCACGCCGCTCCCCCTACCGCCGCTCTCCGAGCACCCGCACTGCCGGCGACGGCGCCCTGGCCGCGAAGTGTGGGCCGGCTTCGGTGTAGGCATCTCGTCGGCGCCCGCGCAGAGGCCCGCGTCCAGGCCATGCCGGCCGCACCGCCGGTCATCACCGTACGTCGGCGACCGCCACGAGAGCGGCACGAATTCGCGCAGCGCGCGTCCACGTTCTGGTTTATTAGAGGTGCAAGCCGCCTGAGCAGGCATCTGAGCAGGCATCTGAGCAGGCATGGAGAACACGAGGTGGCCCCCGGTCATGACTGAGCCGACCGCACCCGGAACGGGCGCGCCGGCGATACCCGTCGCGCGGCTGGCCCATGCGTTCTCGATCCAGCTGGTCTGTCGGACACTCGGGATGCTGGCCTCGGCGGTGTCGGTGGCGATGACCGCGCGGTTTCTGGGCCCCGGACGCTACGGCCAACTGACCGTGGCGGTCGCGTTCGTCGGCATGTGGATCAGCCTGGTCGACCTGGGTATCGGTCGCGTGATCGTGCGCCGCGTCGCCGCCGGAGGCGCCGACCTCGAACGACTCGTGCGGGTCTACAACGGACTGTCCCTGGTGTACAGCGTGCCGCTGGCGGCATTGGCAGCGGGCTCCGGGTTGCTTCTCTACCACGATCACGACGTGCGCGTGATGCTTGTGGTGTTGTCGGCACAGCTGCTCATGTTGACGATGACGACACGGCTGGAGCCGGTTTTTCTGGTCACCGTGCGGTTTTCCGCGGTGGCGATCTCCGACCTCGTCAGCCGGCTGGCCACGCTGGCCGCGGTGACTTTTCTGGTGTTCGAACGCGAGGACGTCATCTGGTTCGCGGTCGTACAGCTGATTCCGACAGCGTTGCAAGTTCTGATCCAGAGCCGTGCGGCCGGACGGCACGTGTCGTTGCGACCGGTCTTCGCGCCGCGGGAGGCTGCGGATCTGTTGCGGGACAGCTTTTTTCTGATGGGGGTGACGGTTATCACCGTCCTGTACTGGCGCGTCGACGGGGTGATCTTGTCTTTGGTGAACACGCATACGGAGGTCGGCGTCTACGGGCTGGCCTTCTCGATCGCGATCAACACCCTGATCGTGTCGGTGTTCTTCCTCAAATCCACACTTTCGACTGCCACGGAGCTGTTTTCGCGTGATGTCGTGGCATTTGCCGGGTTCATCCGCCGCAGTGTCGAGTTGATGTATTTTCCGGCGGTCCCGATCGCCGTAGTCGGCGCGTTGGTCGCCGGACCTCTGATCGCATTGTTCGGCAGCCAGGCGTTCGTGGAGCGCGGCGCGCCGACGCTGACGTTGCTGTTGACCGCGGTGGCACTGCGCTTCGTCACCACCACCCTCGGCGAGGGTCTGTTCGCCAGCCACCACCAGCGGTTCTGGTTCGGTTTGTCCGCCGCCACCTTGGCGATCAACGTCGTGCTCAACCTGGCTCTCGACGGCCGGTTCGGCGCCGTGGGGGCGGGTGTCGCATTGGTGTGCACGGAAGCGTTCAACATGACCGTCGCCAGCTGGTGGCTGCGCCGCCAGTGCGGTTACCGTACGCCGGTGATGTTCTTGCTGCGGGTGCTGATACCGACGGGAGCGAGTGTCGCGGTGACGGAGCTCCTTTCGGGTCAGCACGTCGTACTGGTTCTGGCCGCCGCCGCCGTCGTCTACCTCGCGACCAGTGCGGCGGTCGGCCCGCTCACCTGGTCGACGATGTCCTCCCTGCGCCGGATGCAGGCGACGCCATGACCCGTCGGGAGCGGGCCTACATGACCCGTCGGGAACGGGCACAGATGAAGCGCCAGATGGACCGCGCCTATCTGCGCCGACCGGCCCGCGGCAGCGTCGCGCCGCATTCCGAGCGCCCGCTCGCCGTGCTGATCGTGTCCCACGCGCCCCACGAACTGCTCGAGATGTGCCTGGGCAGCGTCGCCGAGCAGGTACCCGAACTACCGGTTTACGTCTACCACAGCGGCGCCGACCCAGATCCCCGTCGCGCGCAACTCGCCACCCTGTTCCCCGCGGTCCACTGGGTGCTGCGACCGGCAAACCTCGGCTCCTGCGCAGCGTTCAACGCGTTGGTGGAACAGACGCCGGGCGGCACCGACCTGTTGTTGCTCCATGCCCACTACCGCCTGCAGAGCCCGTTGGACCGCACCCGTAAGTTGCTGCGCCGGCCCGGCGTGGCCGCCGTTTCGCCGATGGTCCGTGACGACGCCGCACCCGGTCGGGAGCCGTGGGACTGCGCGACACGCCGCCGGACACTGATTCGCTCGCTGGTCGCGGCCGCGGGCTACGCCGAACCGCTCCGCGGCACCCCCGTGTCACACCTCCATGCCCGGCAGCCTCCCGAATCCGAAAGCATAGAAGGCTCTCTGAGCGCCAACTGCCTGGCGATCAGTCGGGCGGCGTGGGACGCGATCGGCGGCTTCGACGAGGAATTCCTCGGCCACGGTGAGGAAGCCGATTGGCAGGACCGTGCCCGCAGGGCCGGTTGGCGCATCCTGCTCGCCGACGAACTCGGGGCAGTCCGCGCTCAGCCGGCGCCCGGCGCGGTCGGGCGCGGAAACGATTCCACGGTCGGTCGCCTAGCGGCTGGTCAGCGCCGCGACCGGGATGTGGAACGCACCAACACCGCCCTGCTACTCGAACACCAGGCCGGCGTGCACGCCGCGGACCTGTTTCTGGTCGGCACGACGCTGTTGGAACGACTGCAGCACCCGAAAACAGCTGTGCGGGTTCGTGATCGCCGTCGCACAGACCTGCCGGCGATCGTGATCACCACCAACCGCCTCGTCTACGGGGGCGCCGAGCGGCAAAAAGCCCTGCTGGCCGCGGAATTGGACCGCCGCGGCTACCCGGTCACCATCGTGTGCATGCAACGCTTCGGCCCTTTGATCAAGGAAATTCCCCGGGGCGTGCGCGTGGTGCGCCAGCCCTGGTGGGCGCCGTTCGTCGACCTGCCCACGGGTCCGGCGGTGCTCATCGGTGGCGACACCAACACCGAGACGGGATTCGCCACGTTGTGGCGCGCGGCATCCCGCGATCGGCGCTGGCTGGTCGCTCCGCATGTCCCTCCCGAGGAGGACCGGCCGATCTACTCGCGGCCGCTCGCCGGGGCGATGTGCCGCGCGGACGGCTTCGTCGCACTGGCACAACGTCATTGGGAGATGCTTACGGCTACTCATCGGCTCAGCGGACGGTGCTTCACCGCACCCAACGGCGTCGCCGGGACCGGCTCGCCGACCCCCCGCGTCCGGGCGGCCGGCGAGCCGCCACACCTGGTGATGCTCTCCCGGATCGTCGAGCACAAAAACCCGCATCTGTTGATCGACGCGCTGGGCGGCCTCACCGATGCGCGGTGGAGGCTTTCGATCTTCGGTGACGGTCCTGATCGGGAGCGGTTGCAGGCCCTCACCCCCGCCGGGCTGCGCGAGCGGGTGCGGTGGTGCGGATGGTCAACGGGCCCGGGACCCGCACTGGCCGACGCCGATCTGCTCTGCGTCCCGAGCCGCTCCGAGGCATTCCCGCTGGTGATTCTCGAGGCCATGGCCCGGGCCGTTCCGGTTGCCGCGTCGGCGGTCTGCGCCGTTCCGGAGATGCTGGATTTCGGAGCAGCCGGCTTTGTCGTGGAGCCCGTGTCGGTGTCGGGATGGCGCGAACACCTGGCCCGGATCCTGGCAGACCCCGCCATTCTGCCGTCCGTTGGCCTTCGCGGCTTCGAACGCATGCGCAAGCACTACACCGTGGGGGCGATGACCGACGCCTATCTCGACGCCGTCAACGCCGTACTGTGATCGCGCCTCGAGTGCTGTGGCTTTCGCCGTGGATGCGGTCGCTGGCGCGCGTGCAGGCCGAAGCTCTGCGCCGCCGGGGAACCGACGTGCTGTTGGTGACCACCGACCAGCATCCGGAGTCCGACGCCGCGCGCGAGTACGAACTGGTGCTCGAACCGGGTTTACGAGCCGCTGCGTCGTGGCCCGCTATCTTCGCGGCCCGGCGCCGCGTTCGCGCATTTCGACCCGACGTGGTGATCACCGAACTGGTGCGCGATCCCCGCTGGATCGCGCTGGCCGGCCGGACGCCGCGGATTCAGCTGGTGCACGACGCCGGCCCGCACGACGCCGTAGAACAGCGGCGGGCCTACGAACCGGTGATATTCGACCGATGGGGCGCCCGCTCGGCCGCCACCCTGAGCTACAGCGGCTACGTCGCAGCCGCCGTCGCCACTCGCCGCGACGTAGCCGGCACGCGTGTGTATGTGTCGCCGCTCACCAGCGACCTGGACCCCACGCTGGTTCCGCCGCTGGTGGGGCCGCAAGGACGACACGGCTTCGCCATGGTCGGCCGACTGTACCCGTACAAGAACGTCGATGTCGTGCTGGCCGCCTGGCAACGACACGTCGACGGCGGCGGCTGGCGCGGCGACGACCTCGCGCTCATCGGCGACGGACCTGGGTACGAGGGCGCCCTGCCCGAACACACGCACCGGCTCTCCGGCTGGTACCGCTACCGCGACGTCGTGGCGGTACTGGCCGCCGCGAAAGGGTCGGTCACCCACTACCGGCGTGCCTCACAAAGCGGCGTTCAGGTGCTCTCGATGCAGCTGGGCGTGATGCCGATCGTCTCCCCCGCCGGCGGCCTGCCCGAATACCAGCCTCCTGGCTGCCCGCCTGTCGGTGTGGACGACGTGGCAGGGCTCGCCGCCACCTTCGATGCCCTGGCAGACCCGTTCACCGCGGCGACCCAGGGCGCCGCGGCGGCGCGCCACTATGCGCGCCGATTCGCCGTCGACCGCGTCGTGGACCGCTTGCTGGACGTCATCGCCGAGGTGCTGGCCGGTGCGGTGTGACGGCGAAATCGGCATACCCGTTCACCCCTTCTGGGCGACCAGCGCGACATTGTCCGAGAAAAGACCGAGCGTGCACAGCAAGGTGCCACACCAGCGGCGCAACGCAGACGCGGGCAACAGCCCTAAAATCTTTTCGACTGACGACTCGATCCGCAGGAATAAGAATCCCAACTTGTCAGAGTCAGCGAAATTTCCGGCGCCCAGGATCGTCACGAGCACACGAAATCTCCGGGGCACGAAACCACAGTGGACAGAGACGAAACCGGCCCGCCGCACCGCCTCGGCCAGTTCGCGGTTCGTATATTCTTTGAGGTGCGTCCCTTGTGGTTCGGCGATTTTGAAAACACGAGAAACGTCGTGTGGTCCGGTATATCTGTTCGGCGTGTTGAATACATATCGCCCACCCTTCTTTAGGATGGAATGGACGCCCCGCAAATGACAATCCAGATCGTCGGGATGAAGATGTTCGATCACTTGATCGGAGACCACGGCATCGTAAGTCCCGGCCGGCTCGAAGGCGCCCAGGTGCACACCGTCCGACCTTCCCCAGGAAAGGTTCGGGTGCGCGTCGGCCACCAGCGCTTCTCCGCGTTTGCCGGTGATCTCGCTCCCCTTGCAATGGTGGCCGTTGCGGGCCAGGAACACAATCAGGTCCCCTTGCCCGGATCCGATTTCATAGACCGACTTCGGCGGTGGACCGACTAATTGCAACCATCTCGCGAATCTTTCAGCGGGCGGTGCGGTGTCGGCATCGCCGGAGAACTTGTTGAGCCAGTCCAACTCGTCGTAAAGCCGCGTGTAACAACGATCGAAGACGCCCGATCTTTCGCCGGGGGCGGATTGAAGCAATTCTGCCGTCAGTTGTCTTTCAAGCTGCCAATGATGCAAAATCATCCGCCGGGTAATATCGACCTCGGCCGGGATGCTGTAGATCTTCTTGTAGCGGGCGATCAACTTTTTTTCCCTGGGTTCCATCAAGCTTCTATCCCTAGCTTCGCGATGAGCGGCCAACGGCGCGGGACACGGTACTGCGTGAACACCCCGGCATCGACATTTCAGCGTCGCCGTGAAATGCGCCCGCTGCGCACCACGATGACCACGGCACCGACGACGGCCACGGCGAGCCACGCTCCGCCGAACCACCACAGCCAGCCCAGGCCGGAGTTGCTTCCCGGTGTTGCGCCCGCAGCGACCACGTTCCTGGGATCGACGGTCACAGGATCATGCCCGGGCACGGACACCACCGCGACACCCCTGATACCCGACCAGTGCTTCCTGTCGCTGCCGAGCCACCTGAGGAGTTCGTCGAGCTGCGCGGGCGCGCCGTTGGACGTCGCGACCAGCAACGACCGGCCACGGTCGAAGACCGCTTGCAGGGAGCCGAACTGGATTGTCGGGTCCAGTGAGAGCGTGGCCGGCTTGCCGTCGGTCCCGAAGGCGTTGAGGGTGATCGGCCCGCTGGACCCCGCGGACACCGGTAGCACGACGTCGGGATGGTTCCATCCGTCCGCGGCGATCACCACGGCGGGATCGGAGGATTCGAGCGCTTTTTGCGGCGTCGTCACGACGGTGCCGATCGGGATCGAGCTGATGCGCTGCAGGCCCACCATGATGTCGGCGGCACGCGCGGTGTCACTGAAGGAGTGTGGCTCGATGCCCACCTGTACCCTGGGCATGAGCGCCTGCGGCACAGAACGCAGGCCGTCGGGCACCGGCGGCTTGGCCGGTCTGCTCTGCACGACGGTGTCGCCGTCGATGGTCAACGTGAGGGCCCGGTCTCCGGCGCCGACGATGGAGAAGTCGCCGCAACGTCCGGCGTTGGCCGCAAGATCCAATGTCACGTCAAGGGCGGTCCATCGCTGCAGCAGCCGATCCGGGACATCGACCCAGCGGTCGATCACACCATGACCGTCGGTGGGCCAATGGTCGATGGTCTCCTGTCCGATCGCCACGGCGATCTGGCCGCCCATGTCGGCCGGCGTCGGCGAGTAGGAACCCTGCAGGTGTACCCGGACCGCGTGGATGGACCTGCCAAATCGGGTCTGGTCCAACGGGATCGACACCTGCGGCCGCAGCGCCGTGGACGTGGCGAAGGGCATGCCCAATTCCCGCAGCGTGGTGCTGTCGCCGGGCAGCCGGACGCTGGGCTTCAGCGATCGCACAGAAGCCCGCGAAGCAAGGGCGAGTCCGGACAGATCGCTGAACAGCAACGCCGCGTTTGATTCCTCGGTCGGCCCCAGAGTGCCCGAGATCAACAGCCACGGCACACCGGTCGCACCCTGCAGGGAAAGCCCGTTGTCCGGCCCCTCTTTGACGACAATCTGCCGCTCCTGCGGTCCCGGCGGCGTCGGCGGCGCCGCCTGTCCGTCCCCCAGCGGGGCCACGACGATGTCGGGATCCTGCTGGCCGTAGTGCGCGGCCAGGGAGGTGGCGAGTTGAATCGCCGTGTCGGACTCTGCGGGCGAAGGCGACCGCGGCACGAATATGGTGATTTTGCGCAGCACCGGGGGCAAGAATTGGGCCACGGTGATGGGCGGTTGCTCGACCCCGGTGTAGCTGATCGATGCGCGGACAAGACGCAACGGGCTCCACGGGTAGACGCAAAACCCTTCTTCGGGGACGAGATATGCGCGCACTGACAACGTCACCCAGTCGTCCACCACTTCTGCCCCGGTCAGCGGTATGACGATCGGCGCCTGATCGGCGGTGGGCAGGTTCATCCTCATGATTTCGCGATCGTCCTGGGCGACGGAGATGATTCCCGAGCGAAAATTGATCGGCGGCTCGACGGTCGCATTCAATGCGGACGGCGTCAATCCGTGCGGGACCGGTACGCTCAACTGCGTTATGCCGTCTAATCCGTAGAAGACCATGTCTGAGTCGAACCCCAGATCCTTCAACGGCAGAGTCAGCCTGGCGGTCGTGTCGGTTTCGGCAGGCTCGGTCGTCGTATCCGGTTCGTCGGGTTCGGCCCACGATGGCGGCGCACTCAGGGCCAGGAATCCGATCACACCGGCCAGTGCAATGGCTCTGCCCAGTGACTTCGGCATCCTCACCCGATCAGTATGCATTGCTCATTGGACTTCAACCCAATTCATTGATGGTTCACTCTGCCCAGGGGTGCGAAAACCGATCCGGCCGGGGTTCCCGCTATCGCGCCTCACCGCCGAAATGTCGACGTGAATTGAACGAATTCAACGCGCGAGGGAGGCGGCAACCGGGTGAACGCAGATATCCGTCATGACCGTGGATCGGCGATCTTCCCGGCGGGGTCCGGTCCGGTCGCGGTGACCATGCCGCCGGCCGGATCGGCCCGCGCCGTGCGGGCCCTAAAACCCTGAAGGCCGTGACATGTGTTTGCTAGGGTCTCGACTGACTCCGGCGCCGCCGCCGGGGATTCCCCAGCGGGATGCAGCAGGCCGCAAGGAAGGACGCCGTCGGGTGCGCGAAGCACGGCCGCCGAGAGAGCGTCGTCCGCCGCGTGGATCGGCTCGCGGGTGAAGGCACCGGCGGCGACACGGCAGCCGATCCGGGTGCTCACGATCGGCAACGCACCGGCCGGGCCCGACAGCCGCGGCGGCATGGCGACCGTGATGCGATTGATCATCGAGGACACCGACCCGCGGTTCCACATCCGCCTCGTGACCACCTATGTCGACGCCTCCGCCGCGACGCGGCTGCGGACGGGCATCTCGGGCATGCTGAAGGCATCGGCGCTGCTGTTGTTCGGGTCCGTCGACGTCCTACACGTCCACTACTCGTGGCGCGGCAGCATCGTGCGCAAGTCCGTCCCGTTGTGCGTCGCGCGACTGCGGGGCGTCCCGTCGATCGTCCACGGCCACACCTCGCATTTCTTCCCGTGGCTCGACGGCCTGCCGCCGCCGCTGCGACGCGCCGTGCGGGCGGCGCTGCGCGCCGACTACTCGGTCGTGCTCGCCAGATCCCACATCGAGAAGTCCTGCACGCGGCTGGGATTCGACGAATCCCGCACCCGGCTGCTCTACAACCCGGTGGTCATGCCTGCCGCCACGCCGTCGCCGCGTTCGGGTCGGCCGTTGCGCGTGCTATCGCTGGGCAGACTGGGCACCAACAAGGGAACCTACGACCTTGTCCGCGCGGTCGGCATGCTGCGCGACGACATCCGGGCCAACGTGCGGATCACGTTGGCCGGTGACGGGGATGTGGACCAGGTGCGCGCATTGGTCCACGCCAGCGGGCTGGAGGACATTCTCGCCGTCGTCGGCTGGGTCGACTCCGCCCAGCGGGACCGACTGCTGGCCGACTCGGCGATCTTCGTCCTGCCCAGCTACAGCGAGGGACTGCCGATGGCGGTGCTGGAGGCCATGGCCAACGGGGTGACGCCGGTGACCACCGCGGTGGGCGCGATACCCGAGGTGGTCACCGACGGGGTGCACGGCTTGCTGGTCAGGCCCGGCGATCCCGTCCAACTCGCGGCCGCGCTGCAGTCGCTCGTCGCCGATGCCGACCTGCGCAACCGCCTGGCCGCCGCCGCGCACGCGCGTGCCGGCGAGTTCGACGTCGCCCACTGGCGGGAGGCGCTGCACGACTTGTGGCTCACCGCCGCACGCCAGGGGGCCGGGGGGCCCGGAACGCGGCGGTGAGCCCGTGGCCGCTGCCGTAGCGGCGCGGCAGCCCCCCGGAGACCATGAGCCGGAAGTAGGCGAATGACGAATCGCTGCCCACTGCCAACCGCGGCAGCGCCAGCGGGTCACAGTGCGCATCGGCGAATCCGGGGGCGGTCGACAACGCCCAGCGCACGCCGCGGCCACGCAGGACATCCTTGGCGCGCTCGTCGAAATCATGCAGGCGGCCGTTGGGATACGCGAAAATTGTGGGCTTCGAACCGGTCTCATGTTCGAGCACCGAGCACGAATCGACGATCTCGCGCTCGACGTCTTCGTCGCTGCAGCGCGCCAGAATCGGATGGGTCACGGTATGGGGATGCAGCGTCACCAGGCCGTCGCTGATGATCTCGTGCGCTTCGCCCCAGGAGAGCATCTCGAACGGGCCCGGTTCGCCGTCGCGGTAGCCGAGCACCGCGAGAATCTGCTGCAGCACCGCGATCCGTCGCGCGTCGGCCAGGTCTTTGAGCCGATCAACAGCGGCCGCGTAGACCCCGCCGCGGGCCGCGGTACCGCCGAGGGAACGTGTGCCCAGTCCCAGCGCGCTCAGGTCGACCTCGGTTGCGGTGGTGCGGGCGATGGCCAGCCAGAGCCGGTCGGGCCACAGGGTCTGGTCGCTGCCCATCGGACCTGTCGCCACGAACACCGCCGCGGGAAGCGTCAAATCGCGTAACACCGGGACCGCGTTTGTCGCCAGGTTGCGGGTGCCGTCGTCGAACGTGATGGCCACAGCGCGCGGCGGCAACGTCCCCGCCGCTAGCCGATCCAGGGCCTCGGCGAGCTGCAGGACGTCGAAATGCGCGCGGAGATAATGCAGTTGACGGCGAAAAAGCGCCGAGCCGAGCACATGCCAGCAGGGCGGCGACAGTGGTTCGTGTTCGACACCGTGGAACATCACGATCAGGAGCCGGTCGCGGTGGCGCCGCCGCGCGAATGCCGGGACCCCGAGGGCGCACAGCAGTCCGGCCGCGACGTTTTTCGTCCACGTGCGGATCGCGGCCGGCGCGAACTCCCTGACCCCTGCCATCATCTGTGAGACCCTAGCCCCGTTTTCCGCACCGATCGAGCGCCGGGCCTGACCTGGAGACCGATGACCGCACCGCCGGCGGTCACGCGCACCCCGGACACCTGCGGCCCGGCGCGATGACGCAGGCCGACAACAGATCCCGGCTGCGGGACGCCGGTCCGATCCGGCCGATGCGGTGGGGCCGCGACGCGCCGCGGCGGGCCGTGAACCGGTGCAGCCATCGCCACCACAAGCGCGCCGAACCGTGGATACGGTCTAAGGTGGCGACGTGGCCAGGCCGAGCGATGAACGGCTCCCCGAAACCCGTCGATCGTTCGACGGGACCGCGACGCGTGGCCGCCACTGCTACCACGGATTTCGGGCCGAGGTTGCGGCCGGCCGGTGCGAGCACCTGCCGGTGATCGCGTGAGCGGGCCACTGCGGGACATCCTGTGCCCGGCGCGTCTGACACACATCGTGGATGTCGGGGCGAGCCGGAGCTGCGGCGACTGGCCCTACACGCCGATGCTCGAAGCGGGTTTGTGTCATGTGACAGGCTTCGAGCCGGCGCGCGAGGCGTTGCTCGCCCTGCAAAAAGCGTGCGGGCCCAACGAGTCCTACCTGCCTTACGCTCTGGGTGACGGCACCACGCAGACCCTGAAGGTTTGTCCGGCTCCGGGCGGGATGACCAGCTTGCTCGAACCCGATCTGACAGCGCAAGGACTTTTCACGCTCTTCGATCCGTTCGGCGTGGTGGTCGATCGCGTCCCGGTCGACACGCACCGGCTTGACGACATCGATGAAATCGAGCATCTCGATCTGCTGAAGATCGACATCCAGGGAAGCGAGCTTTCCGTCTTCGAAAATGGCCGGAACAAGCTGGCCGGGGCGGTGGCAATTCAGACCGAGGTGTCGTTCATCACGTTGTATCAGAACCAGCCCTCATTCGGCGAGGTTGATGTGGAGTTGCGGCGTCAGGGGTTCCTACCGCACTGCATTGCCGGAGACGTCAAGAAGTGGATGATCGGCGACTTCGCTGTCGGCGGAAATCCCGAGCGGGCGCTGAATCAGATCCTGGAAGCCGATATCGTCTATGTGCGTGATTTCTTCCGTCCGGACGGGATGACCGACGAGCAATTGAAGCATTTGGCGCTGATAGGGCACCACTGCTACGGGTCCTACGACTTGGCGTTTCGCTGTGCGCGATTGCTGGAGGACAGAAACGCGGTGCCGGCAGGCGGCGCGCAACGTTATCTGAAAAGCTGCAAGAGTTCCTTACGGGGCAAAAGAGCGCGCTGGTGGGCGGAGTACAACGTGGCACGCCTGAAACAGCGCGGACAAAAATGGGTGAGGTCGGCGGCGCCGAGTTAGCAAACCGGCTGGAGTGGCGCCCCGGCAGTTGATGCCGCGCAGATGTCTACGGTCGCCACGACCGGGGCGCCGCGCGCACCGGGAACGCTACAGTGAACTGGTGCTCACCCTCGAGACGATAGTCGCCGAGGGCCTCTTCATCTGCCCACGCTGCGCCGGCCCGGTGCGCCCCGCCGACGGATCATGGCGTTGCTCGAACGCGTCCTGCCGATACGCCGAGGAACCCTTTCCCGTGGTTTCGGGTGTACCGGCACTTGTCGACTTCGACCGCAGCGTGCTCGACGCCGACAAGTTGCGGGCTTCGGGGGGTGCATCGCCGATCCGCCGGACCAGGTTCCACCGCGTGCTGAATCGACTGCTCCATCCGGCCAACACCACCGCGTCCGCCGGCGTTGCCCGCATGCTGCGTCTGCTCGGGGCCGATGATGACGCGGCGCGGCGAAGACCCCGAATTCTCGTGATCGGGGGCGGTACCCGGGGCGACGGCCTGGCGGCACTGTATGCCGAGCCGGCGGTCGATCTCATTGCCTTCGACATCTACGTCAGCCCCGCGGTGCAATTCGTCGGGGACGGACACGCGATCCCGCTGGCCGACGGCTCCGTCGACGGCGTGGTCATCCAGGCCGTGCTCCAGCACATGCTGGAGCCCACGGTTGTGGTGAGCGAGATCCACCGCGTTCTGCGCAGCGGCGGAATCGTCTACGCCGACTCGCCTTTTCTCCAGCAGGTGTGCGAAGGGCCCTACGACTTCACCCGTTTCACCGATAGCGGCCACCGGTACCTGTTCCGCAGCTTCGAGTGCGTCGACTCCGGCTGTGTGGCCGGAGCCGGCACGGCGTTGCGGTGGTCGCTCGACTATTTCGTGCGGGCGCTGACCCGATCGGTCCGGGCCGGCAGAGTCACGTCGCTGTGCTTTTTCTGGCTCAGCTACGTCGACCGAATGCTCGACCCGGGGCATTCACTGGACGCGGCCAGCAGTGTTTTCTTCCTCGGCCGCAAGAGCGCCGCCCCGATCACGCCGGCCCAGATCATCGGCTACTACCAGGGCCGAACGTGAGGGCCTTCGGGGCCGCACCGGCACCGACTTCGCAAGCCGCCGAAGTCAGACGCGCGCAGCCGCATACGCCGGCGCCGGGTTGACACCGATCCGGGCCCCGTCCCGGCCCGTGCTTGCCATGCCGGCGAACGCCGTCGTCGCACCGAGAGCAAGGCCCAGCGCCAAGGCGTCGATCGGCATCTCCGGCAGCGGCCACACGGCCGATATCGCCAGGAGTGCGGCGCTGACCGCGGCACTGATCTTCGCCGGCGCCGACGCACGGCGCAGCGCACGGATCAGCGGAGTGAGGGCGAACAGAGCGAACACCACCATGCCTACCGCCCCGGCTTTGACGCACCACCACAGGTAGAAATTGTGCGAGTAGGTGGGTTGGTACTTGGTGCTGAACTCGTCGTCTCCCGACGGCAGCTGATAGACGTAACCCAAGCCGTGGCCGAACACGGGTGCCCGGGCGATCGCGCGGTTGAGGTTCCTGATTTCCTGCAGCCTGTCCAGAGTCGACGTGTCGACGGCGAGCGCCCCCGTCGAAACCCCGCCGAGCACCCGGTGGTTGAATGCGGCGAACTGCTTTGCCAGCCATACTCCGCTCGACGAATCGCGCAGCACGAACAGTGTTCCTGCGACCGTCACCGCTGCCACCAACGCGGTGATCACCGCAAGGGCGGCCACCCGGCTCAGGCTCGCCCACCTGAAGCTGGAGAGCAAGGCCACGATGGTGGCCACCGCCAATGCGATCAACGTGTTTCGGCTGACGGACAGCAGCGTGATGATCAGCGCCGGAGGACCCAGTGCGAGAAACACCGCGGGCCTGATCTGCCCGACGACCGCGGCGGCGGCCAAGCCGGCCAGTACGGCGACGGCCAGAGATTGGGTGGAGACAATGATGCGGAGGGCATCGCCGGCGTCGGTCCCCGTCAGGTTTTCCGCCCGGCCGGCCAGCCGGACGGCATGCAACGAACTCACGACTGCCATGCCCGCGGAGAACCACAGGATCAGGACCATCGTGCGCACCACCCCCTTGACGTACCCGCCGTACACGACCAACAACGCCAAGATGTACCCGCCGATCATTTCGAGCAGGGTCGTCGATTCGAGCATGACGATGTCGGCGGCATGTCCGGTGACCACTCCGACGACGGTGAAGAACAGCACGGTCAACGTGAGCAGTCCGGGCAACAGGTAGTCGGCGAACCGCAGTTTCACGACCGGAAGCAGATAGCAGATCGCCAGCAGCAGCGCCACCTGGTAGGCGTTGATCACGCCCGGGCCGACGACTTTGCCGACGTGCAAGCCCGCCGGCAGCGCCGCGAAAGCCCAGAACAATGCGACCCCCACCATCGCCTCCCGTTTAGCCCAGTAAACGACCAGACTGAACATCGCCGCGATCAGCAGCGCTCCGTGGACGCTGTCGCGCACCGAGAACACCCCGACCAGGAAGCAGCCGAGCAGGAAAAGCCCTAGCGTCAATCCAGCCACCGCGAAGCGGTAGCGACCCCCCATGTAGAGGATCACGCCGGTCTCCTGGCTTTTACCCGATAGGTCTGGGCCGCGGCCCTGGTATGTGCGGGCACGCGGGTGTCGGTCAGCACGACCCCGACGACCTTCGCGCCCGCCAAACGCAGGGCGCTCAACGCCTCGGTGAGTTCGTCGATCGTGGTCCGCCCCGCCCGCACGACCAATACCGTGGCCTGCGTGGCTCCAGCCAAAAGTCCGGTATCGGCCGTAGCCAGCACCGGTGGGCCGTCAACCACCGTCTGGTCAAAGTGTGACGACAGTTCCGCCAGTACCGTGTCGATGACTTCCGGAAGGTAGGCGCTGCAGGGCAAAGCGTCGCGGCGGATGGATCGCGCCGCGAGGATGAACAGCTTCGACGTCGCCGTCGGCTTGGTGGCCTCCGCGGCGATGTCGGGGTTGGCCAGCGCGCTCGCCAACCCTTCCCCCGATGCGACCTTCAGCAGACTGGCGATCACGGGTCGACGAATATCGCCCTCGACCAGCAACACATCTTCGCCGAGTTCGGCGAAGGCCATCGACAGATTCAGCGCCGTCGTCGTGGTTCCTTCACCGCCGAACGGCGCCGCTATCAGCACCCGGCGAACGTCGGGCCCCATTGCCCGGAGCAATCGGGTGCGCAAGCCGCGCACGGCGTCGTCGAAGGTGACGTCGGTGCCGAACCGCGGCGCGGTGCCGCGCTTTCCGGGCAGCTCCGCCAAAGTCGGCAGACCCGTGACTTGTTCCACCTTCGCCCGGTCACGCACGCTGCGATCGCTGGCGTCGCGGGTCAGCGCCACCGCGATGCCCAAAAGCACTCCGGCGATAAGCCCGATCGCCATGTTGCGCATCGGCACCGGCCTGCTCGGCCGATCGGGTATCTCGGCCTGTTTGACCACCGTCGCCTTGGCGACCGGTCCCGATTCATTCGCCCGCCGCTCACCCGCGTCCAGTGGGACAAGATTCGAATCGAGCGTCGCGACCACCCCGGCAAAAGAATCGGCCATCGCCGCCGCGAACAATGCGGCGCGCTTGGGACCGGTGTCGGTGACGGTAATGGTGAACAGCATCGATTTCGCCGCGTACTTCACCTCGGTTTCGCTCACCAGAGTGTCGGGGCTGACCTGGAGCTGGAATTGGTTGACCGCGCGTTCTGCCACGGCGCGACCACCGGCGATCTCGGCATACGACGACAATCGGTCCAGGGCGGCCTGCCCGCCGTAGTAAACGTCAGTGAGGTCGGTCGCCCCGGAAAAGGAGATGAGAATTGTTGCCGAGGACTGGTATGCCTTGTTCTGAAAGACTGTGACGACCGCCGCACCGACCAGACACGCCAGCAACGCGCTGACGACGAGTTTCCAGCGCACGAGGAGGATCCGGACAAAGGTGCGGAAATCCATCCATCAACCTTCCTCGATACGGGTCACGCGAATGGCGTTGGTCCTCTGCACTGAATACCGCGACGCAAATTCCAGTGGCATTATGCCGCATCGCCGGCGGGTGACATCCCAAAGCAGTCCCGCCGCCTGAGCGGGCAACGCATTGTGCCGCCTCGTGCCCGCCGGCCGATCATCCTTGCGGAAGGAGCGTTCCGGTGCTCCCCACGTCCAGCGTCGCAATCGGATACGACCCGGAGTCATCCCGCCCGTCGCGCGCCAACTGCATGGGCGGATAGTTCACCACGTGTGAGGCGCCGGGTACGTGCTGTTGCCAGTCGACCGATGCCCGCAGCGTGTAGCGTCCCGGCGACAAGCCCGACAGGTCGATGCGCACCACCTCGGTGCTGGAAGCCGGGACCACCGCCCCGCGCGACGAGCCGGGTTCGTCGTGAACGAGTTTGTCGAGCTGGACCTTTGCCGGTAAGGCCCACACCCGTTCCCCGGAGGAATCCACCAGCTTGTAGACCGGTGCCCACCGCTCGAAGGCGGCCGCGGCACCGTAGTTGGTCCACACCACCGGCACGGTCACCACCTTGCCCGCCACCGGGTACGGCTTCGAGACACGTATCGCCTGCGATCCGGGCCGGGCCTCGACCGAATACCGATAGCCGGAAGAAGCGTTGGCCTGCGCCCAGAGCGCATACAACGCCGGGTCCATCGTCGATGCCGAATCCCGGTCCGGGAAGTCGAAGCTCGACATCATGCCCACGTGATAGCGGACCACGTCGTCGAGGCCTCTCCGGTAGTACGAGTGGGGGTCGGATCCGCGGGGCAGCTGGCACCACTCGGTCATCACCAGCGCCGAAGCCAGCCGCTGTTTGATCGCAGCGACGACCGGATCGTGGGTCTGCACGTAGTGAGATTGGGCGGACTCAGCCCATTCCGGCAGCACCGGGTAGACACCGAGGCAGTCGGAGCGAATCCCGACCGGCGCGGACAGTTTCGCGGTCACCTCGCCGGAGAGCATTTGGCGCACGATCTCCGGATTCGGCGGGTTGACCACCAACTGTTTGTGCGGGAAGGCACCCACATTGGCAGCCACCAGTTGCCGAATGGCGCCGACGGTGATGCTCTGATCGCGGAATTGGCTGTAATACCCCAGTTCAGCGATGCTGCGGTCGGGAGCCGGACCCGGCGCACCCAGCGCGCTGCGCAGATAAGCGACGTGGTTCTCGCTGAAGTCCCCGTACCCGGAGAACTCGAACACACTGAGCCGCTCATCCCGGTCATAGCGGCGCCCGAGCGCGGCGAGCAGATGCGAAAAAGCATTCAGGTAATCGGGGTTGTTCCAGTTGGGCACAACCTGCGTCACCCAGGCCTCGGGACTGTTCTGCGGTCCCGGATAGCTGGTGGTGGCGCCCGGACTGGCGGCGACCCAATCGGGAACCGCGATATTCGTGTGGTTGGGATAGAACTCGTCGCAACAGGAGTTGTACGCGAACACGCGAAGGGTCAGCCTCATGTTGCGTTTTTCCAGCTTCGTCAACGCGTCGTCGATGATCCTGAAGTCGAATAGACGGTCGTCGGGAGAATCGGCCGGTAATGTGCGCGGGTCGACGGGTTGCAGCTGACGCCATGAGACGCGCAGGCTGGCGTCGTGGGAGCCGGGCCATGCCGGATACTGATTGTCGGCCGGATTGCTTTGCGGGAAAAGCGGCTCCAAGAGATCCTCGTACTGACCACGCAACGGATTGGATATCTCGCGAACGGTATTCGGTAGTTGGTGGCTCACCAGCGCGGACGACCTCAACCTGGCGCCGCGCGCCCCGGACAACGGTCCGTAGTTGATGTGCGCGGCACATCCGCTCAACAACGCACATCCGCCCAACAACACCGTCGCGCATGCGGCCACGACCGGCGCGATCTTCTGCAAGGGACGGGATGGCCTCGCGGTGGCCGCACAGCTCGGTTGGCCCGCGCGGCGAATCACGATGTTACGCCTCGGGCGACCGGCTACGCTCATTGCCCACCTCGTTACCCGTCGTGAACCGCGCAGCGGGACGCGGCGTCGGACTTCTTATTTAACTCCGGCGGCGCGACTTGTAAACCCGTTCGAGAGGTATTTTCCGTAGCCTCCAGAGGACTGCTGGATGGGCAAGCAGCAAAGGGATTCCGGCTTGATGCCCCCAGCGCCGTGCCGGCTCCCGCACCGGACCACGTGGGCTTACCGCCGCCCGGATGGTGGCCGGGCTCCGTTCATCGCCGGGTGAAGTGCGACGCGTCGCTTGGGATGTCCAGCGTCGCAAGGGGATAGCCGCCGGAGCCGTCTCGTCCGTCGCGCGCCAATTGCATCGGCGGATAGTTCACCACCCGAGAAGCGTCGGGTTTGTGCTGCTGCCAGTCCACCACCGCGCGCAGCGTGTAATGCCCCGGTGACAAACCCTCCAGGGCCACAGTCACGGATTCGGTGAACGACGCCGGCGCCGGTTGCGCACCGGAATCTTTACCCCCGGAAGCGAGCAGATTACGTAGGACAACGGTTGCCGGAATCGTACGGACCACCGCTCCCGAGAAATCCACCAGCCGGTAACCGGGTACCCATTTCTCGGTAGCCGCGGCGGCGCCGTCGTTGGTCCAGGTGACGTCGATTTTCGCATTCCCGCCACGCAGCGACTGTGAACCCGGGCGGGCTTCCACCGAGTACCGATACCCGGCGAACACGTTGGCTCGCGCCCACAACACATACAAATCGGGGGCCATCGGTGCGTCCGAATCCCGGTCTGGAAAGTTGTAACTCGCCGTCATCGACACGTGGTAGCGCACCACGTCGCGCAACGCCTTTTCGTAGTAGGACCGCGGGTCGGTTCCATCGGGTAACTGGCACCACTCGGTGACCACTGGCGCCGTGGCAAGCCGGTTTTTCAACTCGTCGACGAGCGGGTCTTTCGACTGGACGTAGTACGACCCCTCTGCGTCTGCCCACACGGGCAGTGGCGCGTAAACACCGAGGCAATCCGAGCGTATCCCCACCGGCGCGGACAGTTTCTTGGTGACGTCCTCGGCGAGCAGTTGGCGCACGATTTCCGGGTTCGGCGTGTTGACCAGCAATTGAGTGTGAGGGAAGGCGCTCACGTTGGCCGCGACCAGCCGGCGAATGGAGTCGATGGTGATGCTCTGATCGCGAAACTGGCTGTAATAGCCGAGCTTGGCGACGCTGTCGTCGGGCGACGGGCCGGGGGCGCCCAGCACGTCTCGCAAGTACGCGATGTGGTCTTCGCTGAAGTCCCCATAGCCGGAGAACTCGAAAACGCTCAGCCGCTCGTCGCCGTCGTAGCGCCGTCCGAGCGCGGCGAGCAGCCCGCTGAACGCGTTCAGGTACTCGGGGGCGTTCCAGTTCGGGACCACATTGCTCACCCCGGGTGTCCACCACACTCGTTCCGGCCCGGTGTAAACGGTCGCGGCAGGGCGCATCCAGTCCGGAATCGCAATGTTGGTGTTGTCCGGATAGGACGCGTCGCAACAGGAGTTGTAGGAATGCACCCGAAGCATCAGCCGCATGTTGCGGTCGCCCAGACCGGCCAGCGCATCGTCGATCACGCTGAAATCGAACTTGCGATCGTCGGGGGCGTCGGCGGGCAGGGTGCGTGGATCGGTGGGCTGCAACTGCCGCCACGAGACACGGATGCCCGCGTCAGAGGACGCGGGCCACGCCGGATACTGCTTGTCCGCCGAATTTCCCTGCGGGAAGAGCGGTTCCAACAGGTCCTCGTACTGGCCGCGCAACGGACCGGGAACGTCTTGAACGACGGCCGGAATGGCCGGACTGACTATCGCGGACAGTGGCCCGGGGTTGACATGCCCGCCACCACACCCGTCCAGTGCCAGCGCCATGCACAGCGCCGACACCCATTTCCTCGACAAACGCAACATCGCCGATAAGTATGCAGGTCGCACGGCGACGGTCACGACCCGCGGTCGGTCGAGATCCGGGGCCAGAGCAAGGTTTCGCTGCGGCCGCGCCAGCCGGGCACACCGGTCGACTATGCTGACGCCCAGCACACCGCTGCCGGAGAGACGACAGATGCCCGTCGCACACTCAGCCAGACATTGGCTCGCCCCCGCGGCACGATCTGTCGCGCCGCGCCTGTTCTGGCGACGCAAGTACCACATTCTCCGCCGTCTCGGAGAATCCCGCCCGGAGGTCCAGTTGGCGGCCTCCCTGTGCGACCCGAACCGGGTTTCGCTCGACATCGGCGCCGACGTCGGCGAGTTCACGATCGCGATGTCCGCATCATCGCGATCGGTCATTGCGTTCGAGCCCAGACCCGCCCAGGCCCGCGACCTGGCATCGATGTTCCACGCGGTCGGGGCGGCGGTGCGGGTGGAAGCGGTGGCGTTGTCGGACACATCCGGTGTGGCCACCATGCGGTTGGTCGAGTCCGAACCGGGCCGAAGCACCATCGACACCGACAACCTCCTGGGCAACGTGAACGGCAGCCGGGTCACCCACGTCGACGTGCCGGTCATGCGCCTCGACGATCTGCACCTGGGTGATATCGGCCTGATGAAGATCGACGTGGAGGGCCACGAATTCGCCGTGTTGCGGGGGGCCGCGGACACCCTCACCCGTGACCGGCCGGCGGTTCTCGTGGAAGCCGAGGAACGCCATCACACCAACGCCCTCGCCGAGATCACCGCGTTCTTGACCGGACTCGGTTACGCGGGCCACTTCCAGATCGGCGAGGCCCGGCTGCCGGTCGAGGAGTTCGACGCAGCCGAATATCAGAATCCGGCGAACATCGGCGGCCCGCAGGACGGGTGGTCGGCACATGGCGTCTACGTCAACAACTTCGTCTTCGTGCCCAACGAAATGCGAGATCGGCACCCGGCTACGTGGTGACCCCAAAGCCTCCAGGCCAAGGCGGGGTTGGCGGCTGGCGCCGGACCGACTTCCCCGGCGTGTGCCGTGCTCGCCGGCGCAACGCGCGTGCTCGCCGCAACGGTGCGGCCGGCCGCGAGGCCCTCCCATTTCGCCGGGAGCTGGCGCTAGCATCGCGTACCGGCCTTTGCGGGCTCACCACCGACGCGGGAGACACGTCGTGAACAACTTCCGGCGGGTAGTACGGGGTGATCAGCGGCGACTCTCCAAGGATGGCGCGAAAGAGCTGGCCCGCGCCCTGGTGTGGCGCACCGACAAGACCATCACCCCCGATCTCCGTCGACGATTCGTCGCCCTCGGGCCGGCCGAACTGGACAGGTTCCGCAGTCACCTTCGGGAGAACTGGTCGACAAAGGATTATTGGAATTCAGAAATCGGTCGCGAGCAGCTCGAAGCCCACACCGTCGGGCGCCTGACCTATGACCGACACGAATACGTCCCATGGCTCAACTCGTTGCATCGCCTCGATGGGGCAAGGGTTTTCGAGATCGGCTGTGGAACCGGCTCGTCACTCTGCGCCTTGGCCGAGCAGGGCAGCGACGTCGTCGCCATCGACGTCGCACCGGAGTCGGTGGCGGTGGCCAAGGCGAGGTTGCGGTTACTCCGGCTCGGGGCGCAGTCACTTCATGCGATGAACGCCACCGAGATGGACTCCCACTTCGAGCACCGAAGCTTCGACTTCGTGATCTTCTTCGCTTCGCTTGAGCACATGACGCTCGAAGAGCGTCTGCGTAGTTTGCGGGCAGCGTGGAAGCTCCTGGCAGATAACGGCATTCTTTGTATCGTCGAAGCACCGAACCGCCTCTGGCTTTTCGACGACCACACCGCGGACTTGCCGTTCTTCCATTGGCTGCCCGACGAGATGGCACTGGAGTATTTCCGGCAGACACCCCGGTATCAGGCGTCACCGTTCGACACGAGTGCGGCGGGGGCCGGGCTCGAACTCACCCGCCGCGGCCGCGGTGTCAGCTTTCACGACATCGAGCTGGCACTGGGGCCCATCGGCGGCCTGGAATTCGAGGCCGACCGGCACAGTTTCCAGATCGAGCACAACGCACTTCGCCGGCTTCGCTATCGCCTCTCCGACACCCGCCGCTACGCCGGCCTGTTGCGCCGACAGCGCCCCGACCTGCCGATCGGGCTGTTCTTGCCCTACCTCGACATCGCGATCCGTAAAAGGCCCGCGTAAAGGACTGGGGCCGAGGGTTTTTGGGTGAATCGGAGGGGCACTTCCGGCTGGCAGGGCACGAGGTTGTGTGCTTGCGTCTGGCGGCGGGAGGGATTAGTCTTTTCGCGGCGGTTGCCTCCCACGGGTGACACGCCGCGCGGTTCTTCGCTTTTCTCTCGCGGAGCCGACTTCACAGACCGGGGATGGATGTCGAACTGGTTGCGCGATGCGGTGACGGACGTCAATTCGAGGCGGTCATTGTCGGGTCGCGCCCGCACGCGGCGATGGCGGCATCTTCTCGAGTTCTTCCCGGCTTTCGCGGAGATGCGGGTGCTGGACTTGGGGGGCACACCCGAGTCGTGGCGACTCGCGCCGGTGCGGCCCGCGTCTGTCACCACGGTGAACCTATTGGCGCCGGACTCGGTGACCGAGGGCGTCATCGCGATCCAGGGCGATGCGTGCGACCCGCCGAGGGCGGTTGCCCAAGACCGCTTCGACCTCGTGTATTCCAATTCCGTGCTCGAACATGTCGGCGGGCACACTCAGCGCCAACGCTTCGCGGACAACGTCCACGCCCTGGCCGACCGCCATTGGGTGCAGACGCCATACCGGTATTTTCCGATCGAACCGCACTGGCTCTTTCCGGGCATGCAGTGGCTGCCCTACGAAGCCCGCGTGCAGGTCTCGATGCGCTGGAACCGCGGTCACGTTCGGACGTACACCCGTGAGGACGCACAGGAGCAGGTCGATGAGATCGACTTGATCGGAATTTCGCAGATGCGCCGCTACTTTCCCACCTCGGCCATCTGGTACGAACGATTTGTCGGATTGATCAAGTCTTTGGTCGCGGTCCAGACCTGACGGCCGAGCGGCCCCGCGGCGACACCGCACGGCGCCACCGCCGTTCAGAACTGCAGCGCGCTGAACCGCCAGTCCAGCACCGGCCGGTCGGGCTCGCCCGCGGTGTCGCCGGCCGCGTAGACGAGTGAGCGAAGCCCGAGCACGCCCCCGTCGCCGGTGGGCTCGGCGGATTCGACGTGCAGCTCGCTGTAGAGGGTGTCGCCCTCGTACACCGGGCCGGTGTGGTCGCAGGACTGCCAGCCCAGCACCGTTGCCAGGTTGGGCAGCAACCTGCTCGCCTGCGCGAGCGCCAGCCCGATGGTGTGGCCTCCGTAGACCAGTCTGCGCCCACCGGCACGCGAATCATGATGCGCGGCGGCGATGTTCAGCGTCAGCCGGGCCAGTTCCGGCGCGCTGCTGACCACGTCACCGGTGCTGTGCAGCACCGCACCGGTGAGCCCGGCGTCGAAATGCGGGCCGGGCACCCGGGCGCGGAACACCGCGCCGTCCCACCGGGCCGTCGGATCCGAGGCCGGTGGTACCGCGTCGTCGCCGATCGTGGATAGGTCGTCGCCCGGCCTGTCTTCGCGGGGCCGCCAGTCCGGGCCGGCCGGCAGCATGGCACACCGGTAGAAGTCGAGCACCAGCCGGTCGGCCTGGTCGATCGTGGTCATCCGCAGCACCGCCATGCCCGTCGGCGTACGGCCAGGCTTCACCGAATTCGCGCGCAGGCCAACCACTTCCGTGCGGGTGTAGATGGTGTCGCCGATCACCGGGAAGCCGTGGAAGACAAGGCCGCGGTAGAACAGGTTGGCCTTGACGCGCTGGGTGGCCAGCGTCGACTGGCCGATCGCCACATCGCAGACCAGCGCCGGGTGCACCAGCGGGCCCGCCACGCCGGTCACCGCGGTGCACAAAACGGCGTCCAGCGCCAGCCGCAGCCGGTCGCCGACGATCGCCTGGTGGGCGGCGGCCAACCCCGACGACAGCGTCATCGGCGGCGCCCAGTCGAACACCTGGCCCACCGAGAGGTCGTCGAAGTAGGGCCCGCCCTCGCGCCGGCCCGCGTACCCGTTCGCACTCACAACGCCACATGCTGGCAGGCTGTCCGACCGAGGGTCAACACGGAGGGTGGTTCGCGCGTGAACGACGAGGAAGAGATGCTGGTCGCCACGGTCCGGGCGTTCGTGGACCGTGACGTCAAGCCGGCCGTCCGCGAGATGGAGCACGCCAACGCCTACCCCGAGGCGTGGATCGAGCAGATGAAGCGCATCGGCATCTACGGCCTGGCCATCGGTGAGGAATACGGCGGGTCGCCGGTGTCCACGCCGTGTTACGTGCAGGTCACCCAGGAGTTGGCGCGCGGCTGGATGAGCCTGGCCGGCGCCATGGGCGGTCACACCGTGGTGGCCAAACTGCTGACGCTGTTCGGCACCGAGGACCAGAAGCGGACCTACCTGCCCCCGATGGCCACCGGGGAGCTGCGCGCCACCATGGCGCTGACCGAGCCGGGCGGCGGCTCGGACCTGCAGAACATGGCCACGACCGCACTGCCGGACGGCCCGGACACCCTGCGGGTCAACGGATCCAAGACCTGGATCAGCAACGCGCGTCGTTCCGGGCTGATCGCGCTGCTGTGCAAGACCGATCCGCACGCCACGCCGCGCCACACGGGCATCTCGATCGTCCTCGTCGAACCGGGCCCGGGGCTCACGGTGTCGCGGGACCTGCCGAAGCTGGGCTACAAGGGCGTCGAAGCCTGTGAACTGTCCTTCGACGGCTACCGCGCTCCGCGCTCGGCCATCCTGGGCGGCGAACCCGGCCAGGGCTTCGCCCAGATGATGAAAGGGCTTGAGACGGGCCGCATCCAGGTGGCCGCGCGGGCGCTGGGGGTGGCGACGGCCGCGCTGCAGGACGCGCTCGCCTACGCCCGGCAGCGGGAGAGCTTCGGCCGGCCGATCTGGCAGCACCAGTCCATCGGCAACTACCTGGCCGACATGGCCACCAAGCTCGCCGCCGCGCGCCAGCTCACCCGGTATGCCGCCGAGCGCTACGACAGCGGCGAGCGCGCCGACATGGAGGCCGGGATGGCCAAGTTGTTCGCGTCGGAGGTGGCGATGGAGATCGCCCTGAACGCCGTGCGCATCCACGGCGGCTACGGCTACTCGACCGAATACGACGTCGAGCGATACTTCCGCGACGCGCCGTTGATGATCGTCGGCGAGGGCACCAATGAGATCCAGCGCAACGTGATCGCCGCGCAACTGATATCCCGCGGCGGCCTGTGACGGGGACGTGCAGCCGCCGGTCCGGCGCCAACGGGTGCCGCCCGCCGTTGCGTGTCGCGGCGTCGGTGCACGTCGCCGGCTACTGGTCTATCGCGTCCACCAGCCCCCAGCGCAGGGCTGTGTGGGCATCGATCGTCCTCCCCGACAACACCAGATACGCCGTGCGCCAACGCCCGATGCGGCGGATCACGCTGACGGACCCGCCCGCGCCCGGGATCAAGCCCAGCGCCAGCTCGGGCAGCCCGAACACCGTGTCGGCTGCGGCGTCGACCCACCCGCAGAAGGCCGCCATCTCCAGGCCGCTGCCCAGCACCCGGCCGTGCACCTGCGCGCGGCAGCCCCGGCCCAGCCGGGCGGTGAGTGCGTGCAGCGCCAGCGCCGGGCTGTGCCGGGTGCGGGCCAGGTGTGCGCCCGCCGGGTCGGCGAGCGTGCCGAATTCGGCGAGGTCTCCGCCGCTGCAGAACGAGGGACCATTGCCGCGCAACACGATTCCCGTCACCGAGGGGTCCAGTTGAGCGACGGTCAGCGCGTCGAGCAGCGCCGCGCGCGCGTCGGTGGAGAACGCGTTGTGCCGTTGCGGCCGGTTGAACTCGATACGCAGGGTGTCACCGTCACGCTGCAGTCGCACCGGGTCGGCGATCTCGGGCATGCTTGTCGGGCCGCGCTCATCGAGCCAGCGCGCGAACTCCGGACCCGCCTGCAGGGTCGAGTAGGCCAGCGACTCGGTCAGCACGCCGGCCAGCGCCGGGCCGGCGGGATCGATGCTGCGCAGCACGTCGTCGCAGACGCTGCTGGCGTGCGGCCAGCGGCGACAGCGCTCGCCGAGCTCAACCAAGGCGTCGGGCACCGAGTCGACGGTGACGACCCGGCGGTCCTCGCAGCACTGTTCAGAGAGGGTGAAAGTTGCCCGCTCGAGCCAGTATTCGGGCGCACCGGCGACCCGCCCGACGGCGATCACCACCCCGGGCGGCTGCCCTGCCGGCATCCTCTCGTCGGCCTGCGCCGGCTCGGCCAGATCGACTACGCGCAGCGTCACATCGAGTACTTCTCGACCAGCTCCCCCTTGTAGAGCTTGCCGGTGTCGGTGCGCGGCAGCTGCGCCTCGAACGAGATCGACCGGGGACACTTGTAGTGCGACAACCGATCCCGCAGCCATCCCAGCAACTCGTCGGCGAATTCCTCGGTGGCGTCGGCCGGGTCCACGGTCTGCACCACCGCCTTGACACGCTGGCCCATCTCGTCGTCGGGGATGCCGAACACCGCCGCGTCCAGCACCTTCGGGTGGGTGACCAGAAGGTTCTCGGTTTCCTGCGGGTAGATGTTCACCCCGCCGGAGATGATCATGTGGTGACGCCGGTCGGTCAGGTAGAGGTAGCCGTCGTCGTCGACGTAGCCGACGTCGCCGACGGTGACCCACCCGCGCCCGTCGCGGGAGGCGGCGGTTTTCGCCTCATCGTTGAGGTACTCGAAGAAAAGGCCGCCCTCGAAGTAGATCTCGCCGGCCCGCCCCGGGGGCAGCTCGTTGCCGTCCTCGTCGAGGATGTGGATCTGGCAGGACATCGGCTTGCCGACCGAGCCGGGGTGGGCCAGCCACTCCTCGGCGCTGATCAGCGTCGACCCGATCGCCTCCGAGGAGGCGTAGTACTCGTCGATGATGGGCCCCCACCAGTCGATCATCTGTTTCTTGATCTCCACCGGGCACGGCGCCGCCGCGTGCATCACCCTTTGCAGGCTGGACAGGTCGTACGAATTACGCACCGCCTCAGGAAGTTTCAGCATCCTGGTGAACATCGCGGGCACGAACTGGCCGTGCGTGACGTGGTGGCGCGCGATGGCGTCCAGACAGCCCTGCGGGTCGAATTTCTCCATCACCACCGTGGTGATGCCCCCGGCCTGCGCGCTCATCGACCACACCGAGGGCGCCGTGTGGTAGAGCGGCGCCGGGCTCAGGTAGATCGAGTCCGGGTTCATCCAGAAGCTCACCAGCGCCGACATCATGCCGGGCGCCTCGGCCGGCGCGACGTGCGGGAGTTCGCGTTTGATGCCCTTGGGGCGGCCCGTGGTGCCCGAGGAGTACTGCAGCAGGTCACCCTCGAGTTCGTCGTCGATCGGCGTATCGGGTTGGTCGGCAACGCATTCGGGGTAGCGCTGCCACCCGGGCAGATCGGCATCCTCCTCGCCCGAGGCGATCAGCAGCAGCTCGGGCAGGCCGCCGGGCAGGTGCTCGCCCAGGTTCTCGCAGATTTTACGCAGGGCCGCCGAGCCGACGATCGCCTTGGCTGCGCTGTTGTCGACGATGTAGGCGGCCTCGGCCGCGGTCAGGTGAGTGTTGATCGGCACGTAGTACAGGCCGCTGCGGCGCGCCGCCCACATCACTGCGTGGATGTGCTCGTTGTTCTCCATCAGGATCGCGACGGCGTCCCCCTCGACCAAACCGGCCTTGCGGAAGTGGTGCGCCAAACGGTTCGCCCGTGCCTCCAGCTCGTCGAAGGTGACGACCGTGCCCGACGGGTGGAGGATGACGGCCGGCTTGCCGGCACCGAGGTGCTCCCGAATCTGCATGCGCCGACTGTACCGCCACGGAAATTGACGGGTGTCAACTGTCCGCCGGGCAGGCGCGCCGGTTACTCGGTCTCGGCCAGACGCTGCTTGAGCGCCTCGAACTCGTCCCTGACGCCGGTGGGCAGCTTGTCGCCGATGAACTCGAACCATTCCTCGATCATCGGCAGCTCCTCACGCCATTCCGCGGGCTTGACCGCCAGCGCCTGCGCTACATCGCCGGGATCCGCGTCGAACCCTTCGAGGTCAAGGTCCGCGACCGAGGGCACCATCCCGATCGGGCTGTCCTGAGCGCCGGCTTTGTGCTCGATGCGGTCGACGATCCACTTGAGCACCCGGCTGTTCTCCCCGAACCCGGGCCATAAGAACTTGCCTCCCTCGCCGCGGCGGAACCAGTTGACGAAGAACACCTTGGGTAGCTTTGACTCGTCGGAGTTCTTGCCGATATCGATCCAATGCTGGAAGTAGTCGCCGACGTGGTAGCCCATGAAAGGCAACATCGCCATCGGGTCCCGCCGCACGGTGCCCACCGCGCCCTCGGCGGCGGCGGTCCGCTCGGAGCCCATGGTGGCCCCTATGAACACCCCATGCTGCCAGTCGCGAGCCTGCGTCACCAGCGGCACCGTGGTCTTGCGGCGGGCACCGAACAGGATCGCCGAGATGGGCACGCCTTGCGGGTCGTCCCACTCGGGCGCCAGGATCGGGCACTGCGACATCGGGGTGCAGTAGCGCGAATTCGGGTGGGCCGCGGTGGTTTCGCTCTCCCGGAAGTACCAGTCGTTGCCCTTCCAGTCGATGAGGTGCGGCGGCTCGCCCTCGAGGTCCTCCCACCACACGTCGCCGTCGTCGTCGACCGCCACATTGGTGAACACCGTGTTGCCCGCGGCGATGGTCCGCATGGCGTTCGGGTTGGACTTCCAGTTCGTCCCCGGCGCCACGCCGAAGAACCCCGCCTCGGGGTTGACCGCGTACAACCGGCCGTCCTTACCGAAGCGCATCCAGGCGATGTCGTCGCCGAGCGTCTCGGCGCGCCAGCCCGGGACGGTCGGCTGCAGCATGGCCAGGTTGGTCTTGCCGCACGCCGACGGGAACGCCGCCGCGATGTAGTACGCCTTGTTCTCCGGGGAGATCAGCTTGAGGATCAGCATGTGTTCGGCCAGCCAGCCCTCGTCGCGGGCCATCACCGACGCGATGCGCAGCGCATAGCACTTCTTGCCCAGCAGCGCGTTGCCGCCGTAGCCCGACCCGTAGCTCCAGATCTCCCGGGTCTCCGGGAACTGGGTGATGTACTTGGTGTCGCTGCACGGCCACGGCATGTCCTGCTGGCCCGGCTCCAGCGGAGCTCCCACGGAATGCAGCGCCTTGACGAAGAAGCCGTCGTCGCCGATCTTCTCCAAGGCCGCCTTGCCCATCCGGGTCATCACCTTCATCGAGACGACGACGTACTCGGAGTCGGTGATCTCCACACCCAGCTTGGGGTCCTCGGCGCCCAGCGGACCCATACAGAACGGCACCACCCACATCGTGCGGCCCCGCATGCACCCGCGGTACAGGTCGGTCATGGTGGCGCGCATCTCGGACGGGTCCATCCAGTTGTTCGTCGGACCCGCGTCCTCCTCGCGCTCCGAGCAGATGAACGTCCGGGACTCGACGCGCGCCACGTCGGCGGGGTCGGACAGCGCCAAGAACGAGTTGGGGAAGTTCTTCTCGTTCACCCGCTTGAAGGTGCCGGCCTCGACGAGCTGCTCGGCCAGCCGTTGCCACTCCTCGTCAGAACCGTCGGCGAACATCACCCGGTCGGGCTCGGTCAGCTCGGCGACCTCCTGGACCCACGACAGCAGACCCTGATGCTTCGTCGGTGCGTTATCCAGACCGGGAATGGTCGCTGAGGTCATCGAACTCTCCTGAATTCTCCTGTGTGCTTACGGGCGCCTGTACTGGTCAGTACTCATAGCCACGCCCACACAACGATTGACAAGGTGGCGTTGACTACAGGTTATCGTGAGCAACTTGTCGAGTGAGGCTCGGGCAGGTATAAGCCTGCTCACAACAACGATTCAGAAAACAGTGCCGAAAGTCGGCGATTCCTGCCATGTGCGCTCCTCGAGGACGGTCAGCCGGTGTCGGCATCCGTGACACGGCTCTCGGGTGGGCGTATACCCGGTTCGTCCAGTTCCTCACGCACGATCTCGAGCGCGGCGCGCAGCGCCGGCATCTCCTCGTCCCGCACCGCGGCCGCACGCGCCGCGGCGAGGGCGTGCTCGCGCAGCTCGGTGTCGATGGCGCTGATCCGCCGGCCGAACTGAGCGTTCTCGGCCTCCTCGCGGGCGACCAGCGCGGTGCTCAGCGCCGCCTCGGCGGCCAGCACCCGCGTCGCGACCAGCTCCTCCACCACCGAACGCAGCGACGCCGTCAGGTCGCCGGCCCAGCGGTCCAGCACCGCGCGGTCGTGCAACAGGCCACGCAGGTTGACCACCGCGAACGTGACAGCCAGTCCGACCGCCACACAGGCCGCGGCACCGACGAACTCCACCGCGGCATTCGGCCGCGGAGCCAGACCCGACACCAGCCGGCTCAGGGTCAGCGCCACCCCCAACCCGAATCCGGCGCCCAGCAGGGTCATCAGCCAGGTCTCCTGCCTTCGCGACCTCAGGGGTGGGGCGGCGGCGTCGACGGAAGGCGGCACCCCCGAGCCGGCCCCCGGATCCGCCGTCGAGAACGGCAGGTCCACCGGCACGCCCACCGCCTGGGACACGTCCGCCAGGTGGGTGGCGGTGCCCTCGGCGACCTCGGCGACCACCTCGTCCGCCCGGGCACGCGCCTGGGCCTCGAAGCCCGGCATGTCCCGGCGCGCCAAGTTCGCGGCGTCCTCCTGCAACTCGCTGCGCACCGACGAGCAACGGTTGCGCGCGAAGTGGGACAACTGGACCCGCGCCTGCTGGATCTGGCCGCGCAGCGCGATGGTCCGCTCGGATCTCGCCTGTCGCCGCTCCCGCAACGCGGTGCTGCGCTCGTCGCGCAACGCATCGACCCTGGCCCGGCGCCCGGGCCCGTCGGCTTCACGGTCGAATCGTTGCGCGGCATGCTGCAGCCGCGCCTCCCACGCCCGTAACCGGTTGCGCCGCGCGATGTCGGGATCGGCGAGCCGGGCAGCGACGCACTCGACCACCTCGTCCGCCCTGGGCTCACCGAGGTCGGGCAGGGCCGCCGCGCCCACCCACGGCACCCGGGCGTAGCGCGGCGCGTGCCCGGCCAGCGTCTCGCGGTTGGCCTCGATCACGTCGCGCCAGGCGTGGTGGACGTCAATCTTGGACACGACCCCCACCACCACATCGGTGCTGCCGGCCGCGGCGTCCAGCAGCGCGCAGTCGGACGGGGTCAGCGGGGCCGCCGCGGAGACGACGAACACCACGGCGGCCGGCGCGTCACCGGGAGCCAGGTCCGTCGACTCGACGAACGTGTGCTGCGGCAGCCGCTCGCGCAGCGCCTCGGCGATCGCGCTCACGCCGGCCAACCAGGGCCCGGCGACCAGCACCACGTCGCGGCGGGTGACGGCGGGCAGACCCAGCCGGGGCGCCACCGCCGCGATTCGGACGTCCACCCGGGCGGCCGCGTCGCCGCCATCGCCGCTCACCACGCTTGCCCCCACTGGTGCGGCAACGAACCGCAGGCCTGCGACCACAACCGCAGCGAACCCCTGGCGATGTCCGCGCCGCAGGCCCGGTGCAGTTCGCTGACGGGGCCCATCCTGCCGACGCTGTAGCGCTGCCACCATACGGCCCGGGGCAGGTGTGCGGCCCCGTCGGTGTGGCGGCCGTCAGCGGAGGGGGTGTCAACCTCGAGCCCGGCCGCCTCCGCCACATCCAGCGCGGCCGCCATCCGCGCCACCACGGTGTCGTCGCGGCTGAGGAAGCCGCCGATCCGCTCGTCGCCGACGGCGAGGGCCTCCAGTTCGGCGACGGCGTCGAGCACGCGCCGGTAACGTGCTTCGGCACCGACCGCGGACAGCGCGTCGAGTACGGCATCGACGCAGCTCAACCGCCGCAGCAGGACCCGCACCTGGGCCTGTGTCCGGCCCTGGCGCACCGCGGCCACCGCGATCGCGGTGCCGAACAGGTGCAGCGTCTCCAGCAGGCGCAGCCGCACGTCGGCGGGAACCGTGGACCGCGCCGTCAGGAACCCGTCGCAGGAGAGATCGAAGAGGTCCACGTGGCCGGGATGGTCGGGATGGTCGGGATGGTCGGGATGGTCGGGATGGTCGGCCAGCATCCGCAGCGCGGCCCACAGGCCACCATCCAGGCCGCCGAACGCCGTGACGGCCAGCGACCCGATCATCGGCTCGACGGGGACCCCGACCAGCGCCGAAAGGTCGGCGGCCCGGATGCGCGCTGCCACGATCGGTCCGTCACCGGTGCGTCCCGACAGAGAGCCGACCAGGTCGGCCTTGTTCAGCACCACCAGAACCGGCTGTCGGGAGCGGGCAATCGCCTCGGCGTCCTCGGGTTTGATCACCTCGGTGACGACGTGGACGATCACCTCGACGTCGGGCTCCACCCCGCCTGCCGAGAGGACCTCGCAGGCCACCGCCGGCCCTGCGGTGGCCTGCTCACCCGCCGCCTGCAGCCCGCGCGCCACCGTGCCGCGACCCGCCCCGCGGCGCCCACGGACCGCCACACGCAGCGGTGCGGCGGTGCGCTCGGCGATCGCCGTCACGCGGGGGTCGGCGTGCCCGGCGGCGAACCGCGTCAGCTCGTCGACGAAAATCCGGTGGCCCTGCCGCCTCATGTCCTGCCCCAATCCGGTCGGCACGCCCGCCTGACCGGCGCCGGACTCGACCGGCCCGGCGCCGTCGTCGACCGCTGTAAGGTCATTTCTGAGGCCGGGAGCGTGAGCCGCCCTGCCGGTGGTCGGGTCGACTCCCGGCCCACCACGGCGGCCTGCCTCGGCCCGCGTCGTCGCTGTGCGGTTCCACCGAATGGTGGCATCTGGATGAGGGAGACGCGAGCCACCGTTTATCTGTTACCAGCCGAAGGCAACCGTTGGGTATCAATCCGGACCAGGGGCGGCTACATCGGACATCGATGGGCCACCATGAACAGATGCATGCGCAGCCCGGCGTGGGGTTCCGTCCCGACACACCGGTGGATGCGAGCGCACCGGACATGACGTCCATACCGGACCCGCCCGTGGACGGTCACGACCAGCGCCTCCCGGCCACGAGTTTCCGCTCGCGGCGCTCCGCGCTGTCCGGGGCCCAGCGCGACACCTGGGAACGCCGCTGGCCCGAGCTCGGGCTGTCGCTGGGTGACCGGGAATCGCGAGCCGGCGAGCCGCTGGACACCCGAGCCTGGTTCGGCCGCGTCGCACCGGTGGTGCTCGAGATCGGCTGCGGCAGCGGATCGTCGACGCTGGCGATGGCCAAGGATGAGCCGGGCGTGGACGTGATCGCGGTCGAGGTCTACCGGCGGGGTCTGGCCCAGCTGCTGGTCGCGGTCGACCGCGACCAGGTGGGCAACATCCGGATGATCCGCGGCAACGGGATCGACGTGTTGCAACGCCTGATCGCCCCCGGCTCGCTGATCGGCGTCCGCGTGTTCTTCCCGGATCCGTGGCCGAAGGCCCGGCACCACAAGCGCCGCTTCCTGCAGCCCGTCACGATTGGCATGATCGCCGACCGGCTACTCCCCGGTGGTGTCCTGCACGCGGCGACGGACCATCCCGGTTATGCCCAGCACATCGCGCAGGCCGGCGACGGCGAACCGCGGCTGCGCCGAGCGGATCCCGACGCCCCGCTGCCGATCTCGGTCGCCCGCCCCACCACCAAGTACGAGACGAAGGCCCACGACGCGGGCAGCTCCGTGACCGAGTTGGTCTGGGTGCGGCCGGGATGAGGAAACGAACATGAGCCTCGCAGAAGAAACCCCAGCAACATCCGAACACCTGGACTCCCCGGGGGTGATCGCAGGCGGCGGCCTGTCGGGCTTCCAGCCGTCGGGCGGGCGGGTCCTGCTGGTGTGGGACGCGCCCAATCTCGACATGGGCCTGGGATCCATACTGGGCCGCCGGCCCACCGCCCTGGAGCGTCCCCGCTTCGACGCGCTGGGCCGTTGGCTGCTGGCGCGGACGGCCGAGATCAGCGCCGGCCGTCCCGGCGCCGTCGTGGAACCCGAGGCCACCGTCTTCACCAACATCGCGCCGGGCAGCGCCGACGTGGTCCGGCCCTGGGTCGATGCCCTGCGCAACGTGGGGTTCGCGGTCTTCGCCAAGCCGAAGATCGACGAGGACAGCGACGTCGATCGCGACATGCTCGCCCACATCGACCGGCGGCGCACCGAAGGGCTCGCGGGGCTGGTCGTGGCGTCGGCCGACGGTCAGGCGTTCCGTGAACCGCTGGAGGAGATCGCACACACGGAAGTGCCAGTTCAGGTGCTCGGATTTCGCGAACATGCGAGTTGGGCGCTAGCGTCGGATACCTTGGACTTTGTCGACCTGGAGGACATCGCCGGTGTCTTCAGGGAACCGTTGCCGCGGATCGGCCTGGATTCGCTGCCCGATCAGGGGGCGTGGCTGCAGCCTTTCCGGCCGCTGTCAGCGCTGTTGACCACCCGTGTGTGACACTGGGAAATCTATGCGCGGGTCGGTACCGATCCAGTAAGGAGCTTGCGTGTTCGCCTGGTGGGGTCGAACTGTGTACCGCTACCGGTACATCGTTATCGGGGTCACGGTAGCTCTGTGCCTGCTCGGCGGCATTTTCGCGATAAGTCTGGGTAAGCACCTCACGTCGAGCGGCTACTACGACGAGGGCAGCCAGTCGGTGAAGGCCTCGGTCGTCGGCGACGACGTCTACGGCCGGGACCGCAGCGGCCACATCGTCGCCATCTTCAAGGCACCCGAGGGCAAAACCGTCCAGGACCCGGCGTGGTCGAAGAAGATCACCGACGAGCTCAACGCGTTCCAGAAGGACCACTCCCAGCAGGTACTGGGCTGGGCAGGTTACCTGCGGGCACCCGACACCACCAATCCCGTCGTCAAGGGCATGGCCACCGACGACAAAAAATACACGTTCGTGTCGATCCCGCTCAAGGGTGACAACGACGACACCATCCTCGACAACTACAAGGACATCGCCCCGGCCCTGCAGAAGCTCGACGGCGGCACCGTCCAGCTCGCCGGACTGGAGCCGATTGCCAACGCCTTGACCGGCACGATCGCCAGCGACCTGAAGAAGTTGGAATATCTCGGGGTACCGGCGGTGGCGGTGGTGCTGTTCCTGGTGTTCGGCGGAGCGGTCGCCGCCGGCCTCCCGGCCATCGTGGGCGGGCTGACCATCGCCGGCGCGCTGGGCATCATGCGGTTTCTCGCCATCTTCGGCCCAGTGCACTCCTTCGCCCTCATGGTGATCTCGCTGATCGGCTTCGGTATCGCCATCGACTACGGCCTCTTCGTGGTGAGCCGGTTCCGGGAGGAGATCGCCGAAGGCTACGACACCGAGGCCGCCGTGCGACGCACCGTCATGACCGCCGGGCGCACCGTGGCGTTCTCCGCGGCACTGATCATGGTCTCGACAGCCAGCCTCCTGGTGCTGCCGCAAGGTTTCGTGAAATCGATGACCTTTGCGATCTTCGCCGCGGTGGGGCTCGCGGCGCTGCTGTCGATCTCGTTCCTGCCGGCGTGCCTGGGAATTCTCGGTCGCCACGTCGACGCGCTGGGGGTGCGGACCGCGTTCCGGGTGCCCTTCCTGCGTAATTGGAAGTATTCGCGGGCCTACCTGAACTGGCTCGCCGACCGGCTGCAGAAGACCAAGACCCGCGAAGAGGTCGAGGCCGGATTCTGGGGCAAGCTCGTCACCCGGGTGATGAAGCGGCCACTGGCGTTCGCCATCCCGATCGCTGTCGGCATGATCCTGCTGGTCATCCCGTTGGGCAACCTGTCATTCGGCGCCATCAGCGAGAAATACCTGCCGCCGGACAACCCGGTGCGTCTGGCGCAGGAACATTTCGACAAGCTCTTTCCCGGGTACCGGACCGATCCACTCACGCTGGTGATCCGGTCGACCAACCACCGGCCCGTTACCGACGCCCAGGTCGCACAGGTGCGCAGCCAGGCCATGGCGATCAGCGGCTTCATCGACCCTGACAACGACCCGACGAAGATGTGGCAGGAGCGCGCCTACGCGCCGGGTGCATCGAAGGACCCCTCGGTTCGGGTGCTGCAGAACGGACTCGTCAACCCCGACAGCGCGGCGGCCAAGATCGGTGAGCTGCGCAGCATCGCAGCGCCCAACGGCATCGAATTGTTGGTCGGCGGCACCCCGGCACTGATTCAGGATTCGATCCACAGCCTGGTGGACAAGGCTCCGCTGATGGCGGTCGTGCTGATCACCAGCACCATGCTGTTGATGTTCCTGGCGTTCGGGTCGTTCGTCCTGCCGATCAAGGCGGCGGTGATGAGCGTACTGACGATCGGCTCCACCCTGGGCATCCTGACGTGGATCTTCGTCGACGGGCACTTCTCGACGTGGCTGGACTTCACGCCGACACCGCTGATGGTGGTGATCATCGCGCTGGTCGTGGCCGTCGGCTATGGCCTGGCCACCGACTACGAGGTGTTCCTGGTGTCCAGGATGGTCGAGGCCCGTGAGCGCGGTATGTCCACCGCGGAGGCCATCCGGATCGGCACCGCCACCACCGGGCGTCTGATCACGGCGGCCGCGCTGGTGCTCGCCGTGGTCGCCGGATCGTTTGTGTTCTCCGACCTCGTGATGATGAAGTATCTCGCCTTCGGGCTGATGGCGGCGCTGCTGCTGGACGCGACCGTGGTGCGCATGTTCCTCGTGCCGTCGGTGATGAAACTGCTCGGCGACGACTGCTGGTGGGCGCCCCGCTGGGCCCGACGCCTGCAGAACCGCATCGGCCTGGGCGAGATCGACCTGCCCGACGAGCGCAAGCGGCCCACGATCAACGGCCGGCCCGCCCGGCCCCCGGTCTCGGCGAGGGCTCTGGCCGCCGCCCCGCGTGCACCGCACGACCCCACCCACCCGGTGGCGCCCGAACCGGTACGGCCCCGCCCGTCCGGCAGTGCGTCCGTCCCGACCCGCCCGGACGGCAACGCCACGACCACCCGGACACCGGGCGACGACAAGACTGCGGGCGCCGCATCCGGCAGTCAGAAGCCACCAGGCCGCGAAAAGTCGGCGGACCCCCGCAGCCCGGGTCAGCCCGCTCCGCCCCGGCCACCCTCACCTCCGACCCCGCCGCCGTCCAGCGGTCAGACCCGGGCCATACCGATCCCGACGAACGACAACGACAAGGCCGATGCCCCCGAACGGGCGCAACCCGGCGAACCGACGAAGGCCCTGCCGATCACGCGGTCGGATGCGAACGACTCCGAGACCGCCACGGAGAAGCTCAACGCCTACGGGCAGCAGCCCGGACAGAAGGACGCGAGCGACAACGCGCCCCAGCGCCGTCGCATCGGTGGCGCGCTCAGCGCCCAGGATCTGCTGCGGCGCGAGGGCCGGTTGTAGCGTCGGGGCTCACTCCCCGTCGGCGTCCGAGAGGTCGTCGGGTGCTGCCTGCACGATCGCCCCGACACCGTCGTCGGTCTGCCGTGCGGCCTCGACTTCGGGATCGGCGGCGAGCAACACCTGTAGCGCGTTGTTGAGGAACGCGACGGTCGGCACGGCCAACAGGGCGCCGACGATCCCGGCAAGGACACCGCCGGTGGAGATGGCCAGCACCACCCCGAGCGGGTGAATCGAGACCGCCCGCCCCATCACCAGCGGCTGCAGCAGATGGGCTTCGATCTGGTTCACCACCACCAGGACACCCAGCGTGATGAGCGCGTAGAGGAATCCCTTGGCCAGCAGGGCGACCATCACGGCCAGGAAACCGGCGATCACCGCACCGACCAGCGGGATGAAGGCACCCAGGAACACCAGCGAGGCCAGGGGCAGGGCCAGCGGTATCCCCATGATGGCCAGGCCGGTGCCCACTCCGGCGGCATCGGTCAGCGCCACCAGGAACGTGGCCCGCACGTACCCGATCAGCGAGCCGTACCCGGCCCGGCCCGCCTGCAGCACCCGGTCGCGGGAATGGGCGGGAATGAGCTTGGCGACGTAGTGCCAGATGTTGCGCCCGCCGTACAGGAAAAAGGTCAGGGTGAAAAGGACCAGCACCGCCGCGGTGACCAACTCGGTGATGGTCGCCGCAGTGGACAGCGCCCCGCTGGTCAATTTCGCCTGATTGTTGCGCAGAGCCTCGATCGCGGCGTTGCCCGCGCTGTCGATCTGGTCACCGCTCAGGTGCGGCGGCCCCTGGATGAGCCACCGACGGGCGGAGTCGATGCTCTGGGTGACCTGGTCGGTGAGGCCGGGAAGGCCGTCGATGAACTGGGTGATGACGAACGCCAGGATGCCGCCCAGGGTCGCGACACCGCCGAGCAGGACCAGCGCCACCGCCCCGCCGCGGGGCAGGCCACGCCGGTCCATCCAGTCGACCGCCGGCACCAGCAGCGCGCTGAGCATCAGCGCCAGCAACACCGGGACGACGATGATCTCCAGCTTCTTGAGGACCCAGGCGAGGGCGACCAGCGCGGCGAGGATGACCAGCAAACGCCACGCCCAGGCCGCGGTCTTACGGACCAGGGGCTCGACCGCGGAGTCGTCAGAGGGCGTGTCGACGTTTCCCGACATTGCGCCAGCTTATCGGGGTACGCCGGCAGGCCCTCGCGGCCAGCACGATCCGGTTACGACGCCGACACGGTCGGCGTCGCGTCACGACTGCCGCGCCAACTGCACCGTTACCCTGAAGCACGTGTCTCACGACGCGCCCGCCCGCAAGCTCGACCTGCCCCGCGAAGAGACCTCGCGGGGCAAGTACTGGTGGCTGCGGTGGGTCATTCTCGGCATCGTCGGGACCGTACTCACCGTCGAGGTGTCGTTGGGCTGGGACCATCTGACCAAGGGCTGGGTCAGCGTCTACGAGGCCAACTGGTGGTGGCTGCTGGCGTCGGTGGCGGCGGCGGCGGCGTCGATGCACAGCTTCGCGCAGATCCAGCGGACGCTGCTGAAATCCGCTGGGGTCCACGTCAAGCAGTTGCGGTCGGAAGCCGCTTTCTACGCCGCCAATTCGTTGAGCACCACGCTGCCCGGCGGGCCGGTGCTGTCGGCCACGTTCCTGCTGCGCCAGCAACGAGCCTGGGGCGCCTCGACGGTGGTCGCGTCATGGCAGCTGGTGATGTCCGGGGTGCTGCAGGCGGTGGGCCTGGCGCTGCTGGGTCTGGGCGGGGCGTTCTTCCTGGGTGCGAAGAACAACCCGTTCTCGTTGCTGTTCACCCTCGGGGGGTTCGTCGCATTACTGCTGCTCGCCCAGGCGGTGGCGTCGCGCCCGGAACTGATCGACGGCATCGGTTGCCGGGTGTTGTCATGGGTCAACTCCGTGCGCGGCAGGCCGCCAGACACCGGCCTGGACAGGTGGCGCGAGACGCTGATGCAGCTCGAGTCGGTGAGCCTCGGTCGGCGCGACCTGGCCATCGCGTTCAGTTGGTCGCTGTTCAACTGGATCGCCGACGTCGCCTGCCTGGGTTTCGCCGCGTACGCGGCCGGCGACCACGCGTCGGTCGCCGGGTTGACGGTCGCCTACGCGGCCGCCCGCGCGGTCGGCACGATACCTCTGATGCCCGGCGGGCTGCTGGTCGTCGAGGCGGTGCTGGTGCCGGGCCTGGTGTCCAGTGGCATGTCGTTGCCCAGCGCCATCTCGGCGATGCTGATCTACCGGCTCATCAGCTGGTTGCTGATCGCCGCCGTCGGCTGGGTGGTGTTCTTCTTCATGTTCCGCACCGAGAACGCCGATGACTCCGGCGTCCCCGACGGCGAGGATGCCGCCCCGGCCGCCGGGTCGCCGTGCCGGGAGCAATCGCCGGCCGATCCGACAGGGAACGCCCTGCAGGGCCCCCTGCCGCCGCCCGATCACGACCCGGCGGACGGTAGTTAGCGGACGGTAGTTAGCCGACGGTGTTTCCCCGCGGCGCACCCGACAGCGGGTCGGCACCGGTCGTCCCGCCGACCGGCAGCGCGCCGGGCGCGCCCGGGAGGCCGGAAAGGCCGCCGCCACCCTGCATCTGCTGCATCAAGCCCATGACCTGAGGAAGACTGACCGGAAGCTTGCACTGCAGCGACAAGCCCGTCAGCGGCTCGGAGATCTTCTGCATGTCGGCGGCGACCTTGGGATTGGCCTCGAAATAAGTCTTCAGCGACCCGAACGACTGCGGCCCGGACTGTTCCTGCAGCAACGTGGTCATCGTCTGGTTGGCCTCGGGGTGAGCATCCAGGTAGTCGCCCATCGACTTCACGACCGAACCCGCCGTCCGGGCGACCTCGCTGGCCGAGCACGGGTCCTTGGCCCCGCTCGCGGGCGGCCCGGCAGCCACTGCGGCGCCGGCGACTACGCCGGCCACCAGGGTCGCGAGCAACCCTCCCGGTACTCTGCGGAGTCGGCTGCACGCGGTCACGGGGCCTGCGGTCACGGGGCCTGCGGTCATCGAAAAATCCTCCCTGCTCGCGCCGACGCGGCCGGTGTCCCCCAGGGGCCGGGCCGTCAGATCGGCTGCGGTCAACGGCCCTGTGTGTCGCGGGGTCACCCTGTCCTCCCACGCGGCCATCGGCCATCCTGCCAGCCGGGCGGTATGGCTACCACCGCGTGTGACCGACATCCCGCTCGGGACGGAACTCGCCCTCGCAGGGTCACCGATGCACAACGACTTGGCCGCGTCTTGGCAACATCGGTGTCATCGCAGCTCAGCAACCGAATCAGCCAGACACCTACACAAGCGTCTGCGGTATCCTCGCCTGCACGCGTTGCGCAAGAAGAAACCGGGGAGCCCGAGATCCAGCAGTACATGATGCGCGTCAGCCGCAACCTTCGCAGATGGCGCTGGTTTGTGTTCGCGGGCTGGCTGCTGGCGCTGGTGCCGGCGGTGTATGTGGCGCTGACTCAGTCGGGCAATCTCACCGGCGGTGGTTTCGAAGTGGCCGGCTCGCAGTCGCTGCTGGTCCACGATCAACTGCAGGACCAATACCGCGATCTGGGGGCGTCGTCGCTGGCGCTGGTGGCGGCGCCGCGCCCGGACGCCAGCTATCAGGACATGAGCGACGCGGTGGCAGAGCTCAGACACATCGTCACCCAGTTCCCCGGCGTCACCGAGGCGCCCAGCCCCGGGCAGCGGCCACCGCAGCCCGACCGGCCGTACGTGCTGTCGCTGCGGCTGGACGCCCGCAATTCCGGCACCAGCGACGTCGCCAAACAGCTGCGCACCAGGGTGGGCGTCAACGGCGACCACTCGGGCCGGACCGCCGACGGCCGGGTGCGCCTGTACGTCATCGGCCAGGGTGCGCTGAGCGCGGCCGCGGCGGCCAACACCAAGCACGACATCGCGGCCGCGGAACGCTGGAATCTGCCGATCATCCTGATCGTGCTGCTGGCGGTGTTCGGCTCCCTGGCCGCCGCGGCGATCCCGCTCGCCGTCGGCGTCTGCACCGTCGTGGTCACCATGGGCCTGGTCTATCTGCTGTCCACCTACACCACCATGTCGGTGTTCGCGGCACCGACCGTGTCGATGTTCAGCATCGCGCTGGCCGTCGACTATTCGCTGTTCATCCTGATGCGCTACCGCGAGGAGCTGCGCTCCGGCCGTCAGCCCCGCGAAGCCGTCGACGCCTCGATGGCCACATCCGGGCTGGCCGTGGTGTTGTCCGGGCTGACCGTCATCGCCTCCATGACCGCCATCTACCTGATCAACACCCCGGCGCTGAAGTCGATGGCCACCGGGGCGGTCCTGGCCGTCGCGATGGCGATGCTGACATCGACCACGCTGACACCGGCGGTGCTGGCGACGTTCGGCCGCGCGGCGGCCCGGAGGTCCACGCTGCTGCGCTGGTCGCGCCAGCCGGACTGCACCGAGTCCCGGTTCTGGACCCGTTGGATCGGCGGGGTGATGCACCGGCCGTGGATCTCGGCGCTGGCGGCCTCGGCCGTCCTGCTCGTCATGGCGGTGCCCGCCGCGTCGATGGTCCTCGGCAACAGCCTGCTGCGCCAATTCGACTCCTCCCACGAGATCCGCGCCGGGGTGGCCGCCGCGGCGCAGGCGCTGGGCCCCGGCGCGCTCGGGCCGATCCAGGTGCTCGTCACGTTCCCCGACGGTGATGCGGCCTCACCCGACCACAGCGAGCTGCTCGCCGCGGTCCGTCAGCGAATGGCGCAGGCCCCCGACGTCACCTCGGTCTCACCTCCGCGATTCGCCGACGACAACGGCAGTGCCCTGCTCTCGGCGGTGCTGTCGGTCGACCCCGACGAGCTGAGCGCCCGCAAGACCGTCGGCTGGCTGCGCGCGCAGTTACCCAAGGTGCCCGTCGCGGGAACCGTACGGGTGGACGTCGGCGGGCCGACCGCGCTGATCAAGGACTTCGACGACCGGGTGTCGCAGACCGAGCCGCTGGTGCTGGTGTTCGTCGCTCTCATCGCGTTCGTGATGCTGCTGCTGTCCATCCATTCGGTGTTCTTGGCGCTCAAGGGCGTGGTGATGACGCTGCTGTCGGTGGCGGCCGCCTACGGCAGCCTGGTCATGGTGTTCCAGTGGGGATGGCTGGCCGATCTCGGTTTCCCCCGGCTCAATTCGATCGACAGCACCGTGCCCCCGCTGGTGCTCGCGATGACGTTCGGGCTGTCGATGGACTACGAGATCTTCCTGCTCACCCGCATCCGGGAACGCTTCCTGCACACCGGCAACACCCGCGATGCCGTCGCGTGCGGCGTGAGCACCAGCGCCCGCACCATCACCAGCGCCGCCCTGATCATGATCGCGGTGTTCATCGGGTTCGCGTTCGCCGGCATGCCGCTGGTCGCCGAGATCGGCGTCGCATGCGCCGTCGCGATCGCGGTCGACGCCACCGTCGTGCGGCTGGTCCTGGTACCGGCGCTGATGGCGATGTTCGCGCAGTGGAACTGGTGGATCCCGACCTGGCTGTCGCGTGTACTGCCGTCGGTCGACTTCGACCGGCCGCTTCCCGAGGTCGACCTCGGCGACGTCGTGGTCATCCCCGACGACATCTCGGCGTTGGTCGCCCCCGGCGCCGACCTGCGAGTGGTGCTCAAGTCGGCCGCGAAGCTCAAGCACCTGGCTCCCGACGCGATCTGCGTGGCCGACCCGCTGGCCTTCACCGGCTGCGCCCGCAACATCGCCACGACCGGCGCCGCGCGGGACCGGGGGCGGGGCCCCGGCCAGATCCCCCACCACGTCGACATCGACGGGGACCGGGCGCTGGTCGCGGCGGGCCCAGCCCCAGCCCGCAACGGCAACCGCAACGGCAACGGCAACGGCGCCGCGAAGCCGGCCGGGGGGCGCGCCACCCGCAACGGCATCACCCGCGCGATCTCCGGGAGCGACCGTCCGGTGCATCCGATCACGCTGTGGCGGGGTCGGCTGTCGGTCGCCATCGACGCGCTGCAAACCAGCGGGGACACCGGCGAGGAGGCGAACTTCGAGCGGCGCAGCCCGGTGGAGACCGCCAACGTGCAGCTGCCCAGCGGGGATCGCCTGCTGGTCCCGACCGGTGCCGAGGCGCTGCGCCTCAAGGGGTACCTGATCATGTGCCGTAACACCAGCCGCGACTACGCCGAATTCGCGGATATGGTCGGCACGGTCGAACCCGAAACCGCCGCGCTGGTTCTGGGCGCAATGGACGAGTACTACTGTTGTCAGTCATCGGGGCGGGATTGGATAGCCACCCAATTGGTCCGTCGTCTCGCAGATCCACATCCTTGCGACTTCACCGCAGAGCGGTGGTCCGGACCGGACGCCGCGGCGGACTGGGACGACGTCAGGCAGCGCTGCTTGTCGGTGGCCGTAGCCATGCTGGAGGAGGCGAGGTGACGTTGACATCCGACCGGCGATCCGCGTCGCCGTCGCCCGACGGCGAACCCCGGCCCGACGGCGAACCCCTGCCCGACCCCGACCAGCTGGTCGAATTCTGGTCGACCGCCGCCGTCCGTTCGGCGTTGCAGGGCGGGGACATCGCGACCTGGAAACGGATCGCCGCGGCCCTCAAGCGCGACCCGTACGGGCGGACCGCCCGCCAGGTCGAAGAAGTACTCGGGGCCACACGGCCGTATGGGATCACCGGCATCTCCAGGGCCCTGTGGGAGGTGCTGGAACGAGCACGCACGCATCTGGAAGCCGACGAACGCGCCGAAGTGGCCCGCCATGTGCGCGTGCTGATCGACCGGTCGGGTCTGGCCGAACACGAGTTCGCCTCCCGCATCGGAGTGGACCCGAACGACCTGCTCACCTACCTCGACGGCCGCACCAGCCCGTCGGCCTCGCTGATGATCCGGATGCGCCGGTTGTCGGACCGGTTCGTCAAGGTCAATTCCCCGCGCGCCGCGCAATCCAACTGATCCCTCAGCGGGAGTTGACCGGCACCACGTCGGACACCAGCCACACGCCTCCCCGCTTGACCAGTCCCACCCGCAACGCCGGTGCCGCGCGGCTGGGCGGCTGACCGGGAGCGCTCTGCGTCACCCGCAGGATCACGGCCACACTGGCCACCGCCGGTCCGATGGCCTCGACGCCGGCCGCCAGCGCGGTGGCCTGCGCCGTGACGTTCTGTCGGGCGAGTTCGGCGCTGGACTTGGTGTACTGCTCCCTGAACGCCCCCGCCCGTTCCGGCACCGTCATCGCCGCAGCCCGGTCGATGGAATCCGCCGGCGCTCCCGGGGCGAACGACGCCATCGCCTCCGCCATCCCGGTGGCGGTCTGCACCACCGCGCGCGAGTCCCGGCCGAAGGCGCGGTCGGCCCTCGTCCAGTGCGTATATCCGGTCAGCACCGCCGCCGCCAGCGCGGCCGTGCACAGGAAGACGACCGCCAGCCGCAGCCCCGGGGCCTGGTCGTCGGTGCCGACGCTGACCGAGTCGCGGCGCAGCAACCAGGCGTTGATCGCCACGCCCTCCACGATCAGCAACACCAGCGCCGAGCATGCCGAGACCCACCACAGCGGCCAGTCGAGCACCACCCCGATCGCCAGCAGCGCGGCGATCGCGGCCGTCGGGGCCGCGATGTCGAAGGCCGCCAGCCGCCAGACATTTCTCATCGGATCGAACCCAGTCTCATCGGATCGACTCCAGCTTGGAGATCATCAGCTTGCCGTCCACCTCGGAGACGTCGAGCCGCAGATTCCAGTGCACCGTCTGCGGCTTGGCGCCGGCGTTCTCGCTGACCGACGTCGCGACCAGCAGCACCGAGTCCGTGCGGCTGGCGAACGGCGGCAACTTCGTCGTCACGAGGGACCTGGGGGGCGTCGCGCCGCCGGGCTGCGTGTCCAGGTTGCGGTGCAGCGTGTCGATCGCCACCGCCTCGATGCGGCCGCTGCTGCGCGACTGCAGCTTCTCCACCACCTGACGGTAGGGATGCACCGCCGCGTCGAACTCGGCACTGAGTTCCCCGACCGTCCCGTCGTGCAGCCGCTGCAGGCTGGTGTCGATGTTGCCGCTGTTCATGTTGATCAGCACGCCCGCCCAGTCGGCGGCGGTCTGCATGACGCGGGTCAGGTAGGTGCGCTCGGCGACCGCGTCGCGATGGCCCGACCAGACGAGACCCCCCAGCACGACGGCGACCACCGCGAGCACACCGAGAACGGCCGAGGCCACACCGTAAAGGGAGAAAATCCGGTCGCCGGTGGGCCCGATCTCCGGCGGGGCGGAGTCGTCGGGCTCTTCGCGCGCCGGTGACTCGGATTGCTCGCCGTCGGACATGGCCCGATCGTCGCACCCCCGCGCAGATGGAAGGATGGCAGGGTGACAGTTGAGGCCATCCGCTCGGGCATCGACCTGAGCCATGTCGACCGCAGCACCCGCGCCCAGGACGACCTGTTCGGGCATGTCAACGGCCGGTGGCTGGCCGAATACGCCATACCCGCCGACCGGGCGACCGACGGCGCGTTCCGCCAGCTGTTCGACCGCGCCGAGGAGCAGGTGCGCGACCTGATCGTCGAGGCCAGCGCCGGGGGTGCGGACGCGGGCACTGACCAGCAGCGCATCGGCGACCTCTACGCGAGCTTCCTCGACGAGCAGGCCGTCGAACGCCGAGGCCTGCAGCCGCTACTCGAGGAGTTGGCGGCCATCGACGGGGCCGCGAGTCCGGCCGCGCTGGCCGCGGTGCTGGGCGCCCTGCAGCGCACCGGGGTGGGCGGCGGCGTCGCGTTGTATGTGGACACCGACTCCAAGAACTCGACCCGCTACCTGGTGCACCTCACCCAGTCGGGCATCGGGTTGCCCGATGAGTCGTACTTCCGCGACGAGACACACGCCGAGGTTCTGGCCGCCTATCCGCGGCACATTGCGCGGATGTTCGCGCTGGTGTTCGGCGGCGACCCCGAGAGCCACGCCGAGTCCGCGGCCCGCATCGTAGCTTTGGAGACCAAAATGGCCGCCGCGCACTGGGATGTGGTCAAACGCCGCGACGCCGAGCTCACCTACAACCTGCGCACGTTCGCCGAGGTGCAGGAGCAGGGGGCGGACTTCGACTGGGACGGCTGGGTCACCGCGCTGGGTGGCACGCCCGATGCCGTCGCCGAAGTCGTTGTGCGCCAACCTGACTACCTCACCGCCTTCGCCGCATTGTGGGGAAGCGAGGACTTCGAGGACTGGAAGCGCTGGGCGCGCTGGCGGGTGATCCGGGCCCGCGCCGCCTGGTTGACCGACGTCGTCGTCGCCGCCGACTTCGACTTCTACGGACGGCTGCTGACCGGCGCCGAGCAGATCCGCGACCGCTGGAAGCGGGGCGTGTCGCTGGTGGAGAGCCTGATGGGCGATGCCGTCGGAAAGCTTTACGTGCAAAGGCATTTTCCGCCCGGCGCCAAGTCCCGCATCGACGCGCTGGTGGAGAACCTGCAGGCTGCCTACCGCCTGTCCATCAGCGATCTGGAGTGGATGACGCCGCGGACCCGCGAGCGCGCGCTGGCCAAGCTGGAGAAGTTCACCGCCAAGGTGGGCTACCCGACGAAGTGGCGTGACTACTCCACGCTGGTGATCGACCGCGACGACCTGTACGGCAACTACCGGCGCGGGTACGCCGTCGGCCACGACCGCGAGCTGTCCAAGCTCGGCGGGCCGGTCGACCGCGACGAATGGTTCATGACGCCGCAGACCGTCAACGCCTACTACAACCCGGGGATGAACGAGATCGTCTTCCCCGCAGCGATTCTGCAGCCGCCGTTCTTCGACGCCGAGGCCGACGACGCGGCCAACTACGGCGGGATCGGTGCGGTGATCGGCCACGAGATCGGCCACGGTTTCGACGACCAGGGCGCCAAGTACGACGGCGACGGCAACCTGGTCGACTGGTGGACCGACGAGGACCGCACCGAGTTCGCGGTCCGCACCAAGGCTTTGATCGAGCAGTATGACGCGTACACGCCGCGGGCGCTGACGCACCACCAAGGGCCGCCCCACGTTCAAGGCGCCTTCACGGTCGGGGAGAACATCGGCGACCTGGGCGGGCTGTCCATCGCGCTGCTGGCCTACGAGCTGTCGCTGGGCGGGCAGCCCGCCCCGGTCATCGACGGACTCACCGGGGTACAGCGGGTCTTCTACGGCTGGGCCCAGGTGTGGCGGACCAAAGCCCGTGACGCCGAAGCGATCCGGCGGCTGGCCGTCGACCCGCACTCACCCCCGGAATTCCGCTGCAACGGCGTCGTGCGCAACATCGACTCGTTCTACGAGGCTTTCGGGGTCGCCGAGGGCGACGCACTGTTCCTGGAGCCGGTGCGGCGGGTCCGCATCTGGAACTGAGCCCGGCACGCCAGTCCCGCGCGAGGGTGCTAGTAGTCGTGCCCGTTGATTCGTCGGGCCCGTTCGCTGAGGTGCCGAGACTGCGGTGGCGGCGCCGTCGGGCGAAAAAGGTAGCGCTGAACGCAGTCTCGACGTCGTCAGCGCAGACTCGGCACCAGCGGCGTCTGGCAATAACCCCCGACGAACTTACGAACGAGACCACTAGTTCATCCAGTCGGCAGAGCCGTCGTTCTTCTTGTAGCCGCCACCGGTGGAGTTCTTCACGATGATCGGGTCGCCCGCGCCGAAGTTGTCGTAGAACCATTTCGCGTTGGCGGGGCTGAGGTTGATGCAGCCGTGACTGACGTCGCGCTTGCCCTGGTCGTTCACCGACCACGGCGCGCTGTGCACGTAGTCACCGACGTTGTCGAAGCGGACCGCGTCCGCCACGGTCACCTTGTAGCCATAGGCGGAGTTGACGGGCACCCCGTACGTCGAGGAGTCCATCACCACCGAGGCCTTTTTGTCCTGGACGTAGTACGTGCCGTTGGGGGTCTGGTGGCCTCCGGCCGCCATCCCCATCGACATCGGGAAGGTCTTCTCCACCACGCCGTTTCGGGTGACGGTCAGCTGGTGTGTGGCGTCGTCGGCCGTCGCCAGCAGCGTGTCGCCGGTCATGAAGTTCGAGACGGTGCCCCCCGCGTCGATGGTCACCAGGGTGTGTGCGGGCCAGAAGCTCAGCGGCCGCCAACGCAGCTGCGTCGGGGTCATCCAGTAGAACTTGCCGGGCACCGCCGGAATCGACGACACGTGCACCGCGTCCACGGCGGCACCGGCGTCGTCGACGCGGCCGGGGAAATTGATGATGATCGGCTGAGCGACCCCGACCGTCGACCCGGTCACCGGGACGAACCTGGGCGTGCCGAACGGCGCGGCACCGGTGAACGGTGCCGGGTTCTGCCCGGCCATCGGGCCCACTGCGGTCGGCTGCGCCACGGGCCCCGGCGCCAGCGGCCCGGGCAGCGGATCAGCGGGGGGCACGCCCCACGGCAGCGGGGCGGGCGGGTCCAGGGGCCCGGCGACCAGCCCGGGATCACCGGGGGTCGGTTCCGGGTCCGCCACGGCGGGACCCGCGGTCAGCAGCAGCAGCGGCGCCACAACCGCGGCCACCCCGGCCGCGCTCCGAGACATGAGGCTCCCGCGGCTGCGGGCCCTCGTCCAGCGCGACATGTCGATCCCTCCCGTCACGTCACCTTCTGGACACAGTGTGGCACAGCGCGGTGACCAGCTACCTTTTGCGCGGCGGCCGTAGCGTCGCAAAACGACCTCAAACGGCACTTTGACGTGCAGATTTATGAATCACGTGCGCTTGTCGGTACGACGTGCAGCTTATTCCTGTTGGCGGCCGCGCCGACCAGTGCGACACCCATCAGGCCCGCCGAGGCGGTCAGCATCAGGGCGATGCTCCGCTCGTACAAGAGCCCGCCGGCCAGCGACCCCGCCATGATGCCCACCTGGAAGGCCGTCACATACAGGCCCGACGCGCCGTCGGGGTCGTCGGACCCGTTGCGCATCGCCGCGGCCTGCATCATCGGCGACACGGCGGTCGCCATGGCTCCCCACAGCACGATCGCGCCGGTCCCGATCAGCACGGTCACACCGTTGAGCCGGCCGCCGAACGCCAGCGCCGTCAGCACCGCGAACGCGGCCGTCAATCCCGCCATGCAGCAGATGATGGCGCCCCGGGGCCGGCGGTCCAGCGGGCGCGCCACCAGCGGCATCACCAGCAGGCCCGCGACGCCGTAGGCCGCCAGCAGCCAGGCCAGGTTGGGCCCGTGCACGCCGACGACGTTGCGGATGATCACCACGATGAACGTGTAGGACACGAAGTGGCCGGTGACCGCGACCATCGCCAGCAAACTCACCACGATCAGCGCTCCGTTGCGGTGGTGCCGCGACCGGCGGCCCACGTGGGCCAGCTGGCCCTCGCTGAGCACCATCTCGGGCAGCACGAGCCGGGCCGCCACCGTGACGACGGCCGCCGCGACGGTGATGCACACGACCGCCAGGCGCCAGCCCCACATCAGGCTCAGGGCGGCTGTCAGCGGGCTACCGACGACCAGCGCGAGGCTGGTCCCGACGTAGATCGACGTGGTCGCCCGCCCGGCGTGGCTGGGGGGCACCAACCGGGTCGCGATCGGGGCGATCACCGACCACAGCAAGCCGTGGGTGAGCGCACAGAGCACCCGGCCCGCGGCCAGCACGGCAAAGTTGGGCGCCAGCGCCGAGATGACCTGCGAGGCGGTCAGGCAGGTCAGGCTGAACAGCAGCGCGCGCCGACGCGGCAGGTGCGCCGTCCAGCGCACCAGCGGGACCGTTGTCAGCGCGGCGACCAATGCGTACCAGGTCAGCAGGGTTCCCACCGCGACGAGGCTGACGTGGAGGTTGCGCGCGATCGCCGGCAGTGCACCGACGGGCAGAAGCTCTGCGGTGACGTAGGTGAAGGCCGCCGCGGCCAGCACAGCGAGCTGCGCGGCAACCCGTGGCGTCCACGTTCGCGCGGCAACGGTGGCGGTTTCGGCAGTCATGGCAGTCATCGCTTCGGGGCGCGCGACTTCTCGGGCGAGGTGCTTGCGAGATCACGCTGCCCCTACGGTACGCACCGCATCGACGGGTTCCCCCGTCTTTGGGCTTCAACACGCCTGTGTCATCAGGAACGCACCAGACGCGCGATGGCGGCCGACGCCTCGGCCAGTTTGTCCTCGGCGTCATTGTCGCCCTCGGACACGGCGCGGGTCACGCAGTGATTGAGGTGCTCGTCGAGCAGGTTCAGGGCCACCGAACGCAGGGCGCTGCTGACCGCGCTGATCTGGGTGAGGACGTCGATGCAGTACTTGTCGTCCTCGATCATGCGGGCGATGCCCCGCACCTGCCCCTCGATACGCCGCAGCCGCTTGGCGTAATTGTCCTTTTGCTGCGAGTACCCGTGTGCGGTCGTCATCGGTTTTCTCTCCCCTGCCACTGCGCGCCTGCCGTGGGGCCGCCCCACGGCCCCGAATTCTACCCTGTACCCCGGTGGGGTATGACCCGCACATGTGCCGCGTCGCGGGCTCGCGCATACTTGCACGATGGCAACACCAACCGATTCGACGCCCGTCTCGGACATCAAACCGCGTAGTCGCGACGTCACCGACGGCCTGGAGAAGACCGCCGCACGTGGCATGTTGCGGGCCGTCGGCATGGGCGACGAGGATTTCGCCAAGCCGCAGATCGGGGTCGCCTCGTCCTGGAACGAGATCACGCCCTGCAACCTGTCCCTGGAGCGCCTCGCCGTGGCGGTCAAGGAGGGGGTGTTCGCCGCGGGCGGCTACCCGCTGCAATTCGGCACCATCTCGGTGTCCGACGGCATCTCGATGGGGCATGAGGGCATGCACTTCTCGCTGCCGTCGCGCGAGCTGATCGCCGACAGCGTCGAAACCGTGATGCAGGCCGAGCGGCTCGACGGCTCGGTGCTGCTGGCCGGCTGCGACAAGTCGCTGCCCGGGATGCTGATGGCCGCGGCGCGCCTGGACCTGGCGTCGGTGTTCCTCTACGCCGGCACCATCCTGCCGGGGATGGCCAAGCTCTCCGACGGCAGCGAACGCGAGGTCACGATCATCGACGCCTTCGAGGCGGTGGGCGCCTGCATCCGCGGGCTGATGCCGCGTGAGGACGTCGAAACCATCGAGCGCGCGATCTGCCCCGGCGAGGGCGCCTGCGGCGGCATGTACACCGCGAACACCATGGCTTGTGCCGGCGAGGCGCTGGGCATGTCGCTGCCGGGCAGCGCGGCCCCGCCGGCCACCGATCGCCGCCGCGACGGCTACGCCCGCCGCAGCGGCGAGGCCGTCGTCGGCTTGCTGCGGCGCGGGATCACCGCCCGCGACATCCTCACCAAGGAGGCGTTCGAGAACGCGATCGCGGTGGTGATGGCGTTCGGCGGCTCGACCAACGCTGTGCTGCACCTGCTGGCGATCGCCCACGAGGCCGACGTGGCGCTGAGCCTCGACGACTTCAACCGGATCGGGTCGAAGGTCCCGCACCTGGCCGACGTCAAGCCCTTCGGCCGGCACGTCATGTCCGACGTCGACCACATCGGCGGCGTGCCGGTGGTGATGAAAGCCCTGCTGGACGCGGGTCTGCTGCACGGTGACTGCCTGACGGTGACCGGTCACTCCGTTGCCGAGAACCTGGCCGCCATCGCCCCGCCGGACCCCGACGGCAAGGTGCTGCGCGTGCTGGACGACCCCATGCACCCGACCGGCGGGATCACGATCCTGCGCGGGTCGCTGGCCCCCGACGGCGCGGTGGTCAAGACCGCCGGCCTGGAATCTGACGTGTTCGAGGGCGCCGCAAGGGTTTTCGACGGCGAGCGGGCGGCGCTGGACGCCCTCGAGGACGGCACCGTCACCAAGGGCGACGCCGTGGTGATCCGCTACGAGGGCCCCAAGGGCGGGCCGGGCATGCGTGAGATGCTCGCCATCACCGGCGCGATCAAGGGCGCCGGGCTGGGCAAGGACGTGCTGCTGCTCACCGACGGCCGCTTCTCGGGCGGCACCACCGGCTTCTGCGTGGGGCACATCGCTCCGGAGGCCCTCGACGGCGGGCCGATCGCCCTGCTGCGCGACGGCGACCGGATCCGGCTCGACGCCGGCGCCCGCACCCTCGACGTGCTGGCCGATCCGGACGAATTCGCCGCGCGCCGCGACAGCGTCACACCGCCGGCGCCGCGGTACACCTCCGGTGTGCTCGCCAAATACGTCAAGCTGGTCGGGTCGGCGGCCGGCGGCGCGGTCTGCGGTTAGGCCGCGCCGCCGATCACCGCCGGCCCGGTTATCCCGGCCCTCCCCTGGTTCCGCGACACGTAAACCGTTGCGACGACACGCCGGTGGGAATCGCATTGATTTATGTCTCGCGCGGCGGATGCGCCCACGCTCCTCGCCCTGGCGTCGTCTAGCGAACCAGCGCGACGGCGAAGCCGTCCCAGTCTTTGGCTCCGACGGTCTGGATCACCGCGGTGTCCAGGCGGGGATGATCACCCATCAGCTGCAGCGCCTGGCGGGTCGCCAGCGCCGCCGCGTCCGCGGCCGCCGGGTCGAGGATCTTGCCCTCGCGAATCACGTTGTCCAGAACGATGACCGCGCCGGGACGGGCCAGCGTGACCGCCCACTGCAGATAGGCGACGTTGTTCTCTTTGTCGGCGTCGATGAACGCCAGGTCGAACGGGTCGCCGGTGAGCGTCGGCAGCGTCTCCAGCGCCGCCCCGACCACCACCTCAACCCGGTCAGCGACCCCGGCGCGCTGCAGATTGGCGCGGGCGACCTCGGCGTGCCTCGGCTCGTATTCCAGGGTGACCACCCGCCCGCGGGGGCCGGCCCCCCGGGCCAGCCAGATGGCGCTGTATCCGCCCAGGGTGCCGATCTCGAGGATCCGCCGGGCGCCGACCGCCCCGGCCAGCAGGCTGAGGAATTTGCCCTGCTGCGCGGAGACGGCGATCGGGGGCAGGCCGGCCGCGTGGCTGGCCTCCGCCGCCGCGGCCAGGGCCGGGTCGTCGCCCAGCATTGTGGTATCGAGGAATTCGTCGACGTCGCGGGGCGTGGGTTTCGGGCTCATGCCGACAACACTAGCCGGACGCGGCCCGTGTCCGCACCGACCGACGGGCCGCCGTGAAATTCGGCCGGCACCGTTCCCATATACCCGCGTGGGGTATACAGTGGGACGGCACGAGAAGTTCACGACATCAAGGGGTGATCCATCATGGCAAGCTACGAAGCCGGAACTTTGCTGACCTGTGGCCACGAGGGCTGCGGCTGCCGCGTCCGCATCGAAGGGCCCTGCCACTGCTCGGGCGCCGGTCAAGCCTACCGCTGCACCTGCGGCGACGAGTTGGTGCCCGTCAAGTAGATCCGGCACCGCCGGTCCTACCTTCGGGCTCCTGCCCTGCTGCCGCCACCGCCCGAACGGGCGGTCGGCGGGCCGGGCGGTGGCGGTCAATCGCAGGTCGGCCGCCCCGACAGATGCGCGACGAGCCGCCGGGGTCGGAGTTCCACCCGGTGAAAACCCAGAAAAGGCAAGCACCTTTCGGCGTCGGCGGTCAGATACAGCTCAGATACAGCTGCGTGATGTCGGCCCCTGCACGGTCACCGAGGTCGACGACGTCGACATCGGCGGTGATGCCGTCGCCACCGACGACCGACAGACCGCGATATTCGAAATCACTGCAGGACAAGCCGTGGCCGAACGCGAACATCGAGGTTTGGCCCGTCCGGGCGCGGCAGTTCAGCGCTGGCCACCCGCGGTCCGCGGCGGAGCCCGTCGAGCAGGTACACCGCCGGTGAATTCGCTCCGCTGCTTGGGAACTGGGCTTTGATGTCGCGCCCCATCGACGGTGCGGGCGCTTGCAGATACTCGACCGGCAAACCCTGTCGAGACAAGACCCGCCCGGTCGCCGGCCGGTAAATGCGACGTCACCGTCGATGGGGTCAACGTCAGCGAGGTCAACATCGGCCACGCCCGCGTGGCCGTCGCGGCGGCCGAGCGCCACCGGCGGGTGCACTTCCAGCTCGGTGACGCCGAAGATCTTCGACTGCCCGACAACGCGTTCGACGGGCCGGTCTGCGAATATCCGCTGTGCGTGTTGCCGGACGAAGACGCCGCCCGCCGGTTCCCGCGCATCCTGCGCCCGGGCGGCCTGGCCGGAATCAGCGATGTCACCATCACCGACGCGGGCCTACCGGCCGAGCTGACCGCACCGGCGGCGCGGGTCGCCTGCATCGCTGATACCCGGTCGGTCGCCGAATACACCGAGACCCTCGCCGGCGCGGGACCGCACGTACGACACACACCCAGGCTCACGACGACGGCCCGCTGACGATGATCGAACGCACCGACTCCCGGATCGCCGCGCTGCGCATCGCAGCGCCACGAACTCTCGCCGACCACGGTATTCAACCCGCTACCGTGCTCGCATACACCCGGTTGGCGACCGATGCCCTCAACGCGGGCCGCATCGGATACACCCTGATGATCGCGGAGGAAACATGACACACCCCCTGATGGCCGGTAAACCTCTCGCCGCACGCATTCAGCCGGCGTATCGCCGGATGACCGACACACTGAACGATCTCGGCTGGCTGCCGAACGTGGTGCTGCGGCTCACCGTCGGGTTCATGTTCTTCAGCGGCGCCGTGGGCAAACTCGGTGATCTCGGGAAGTTCACGGCCATGTTTGCCGGCCTGGGCATTCCCGCCGCGCAGGTGCTCGCCCCGTTTACGGCTGTGGTGGAACTCGCCGGTGGCGCGGCGTTGATGCTGGGCCTTGGCACCCGGCTGGTGTCATTGGTACTTGCCGGGGATATGGTCGGCGCGCTGATCACCGACATCGGTCCGAGCCTGGTGCAGAAGTATCCGGATCTGTGGCATTTCCTCAGCAATGTGTTTTATTCCCCGGAGTGGCTGCTGATAGGGCTGCTGGCGTGGCTGCTGTGTGTCGGAGCCGGCAAGGCCAGCGTGGACGCGGTCGTAGGTCGACGTTCGGCGGCGCTGACCACCCTGGGATGAGCGAGCATGGACCCACCGCTTGCACGCCGCCGGGGGCAGCGCCGGTACGGTCGGCGACCTCAGCCCGCACCTCAGGGACGACGGCCCGGCGGGACAATCCGGGTTCGCCGTAGCGCGCCAGAAAGCAGTTCTCCGCCGAAAACCGCAGCGGTGTGGCCGGCGCGGCGATGACGACGTCGACGACCTCGGTGCTCGTCGTCGGTCATCCGGGCCTCGACCTCGCGCCCCCACAGGGCCGGGTCGCTCACCGCGCGCCCTGGGTGGCGTAGACGACGCGCAGCACGTGCCCCGCCTCGGGCCCCATCACCAGTTCGGCCAGCGCGCAGCTGGTCGCGACGAACTCCGAACCGTGCGGCGGCTGCGCCCGGCACAGGTGGTGGGCCACCTCGTGGAGCACCACCAGCTCGCGCAGCGCCCAATCGGCGCTGTCGCGGTCCGGAACCGCGATGACGCCCGCGCCGTCGCGGCTTTCGTAGTGCGCCGCGATGGCGGACCGCCGCGAGCGCACCCTCAGCGGCGAGACGTCGGGCCACTGTCGCCGCACCGCCGGTAACGCAAGCACCTCGTCGACGTAGCGCTGCACAGAAGCCACCGAGCCGAATCGGGCCTCCGGCGGCAGCGTCAACTGCGTGCCGAAGAACTCGACCGCCGGTGACCCGTGCTCCGCGGCGCGGTCGAACAACATGCGGACGAACCCTTCGGCCGCATACACTTTGGCGCGCTGGGAGTCCCGCGGGGCACCCGCCGGACTCACCGGCCCAGCGCGGTCCGCGCCCCCGGGAGCTCGGGGCTGTCGCCCAGCCGCGCCCGCCGCCCCGCGTGGTCCCCGGCGCGCCGGGCCGCCGAGGAATATCCGGCCGACGCGCTGGTGGCCCGCCACGTCCCGCGCGCCTTCGATGCGCCGCGGTAGTGATCGCGCAGCTCGAGCTCCTTGTCCCGCAGCGCCACAGCAGTGCCCGGTGCGCGCTCGCGGTCCTCGGTGGCCTCCCGGCGGGCCTGTTCGCGGGCCTCGGCCAGGCGCCGGCCCACCCGCGCCCCGAAGGCGAGCTGGAAGTTGAGCCGGGCGGTGATGGTCGGGGTGGGCCGGTGCGCGCCCGAAGCCAGATAAGCGTCCGAGGCCCGCACCATCTGGACGACCAGGCCGGCGTAGAGCGCATGGGTGGCGTCGATGTCCTCGGCGAACCCGTAGGCGTAGAGAAAAGTCGAGTTCGACGCCACGTCGCAGCGCACGTCGTTGGCCGCCGCGATACCCACGAACAGCTGCACGTAGGTTCGCAGGCCTCGGGTGCCTGCCGTACCGATGGTGATGGTCCGCTGCGTAGGTGCCTGCGCCGGCGAGCGGCCGGCCGCGTGGGATCGCGCCACCGCCAGGTCGATGGACGCGGCCGTCGCCAGCCGTTGCGCGGCCCCCATGAACGCGTCGGCCTCGTGCGGGTTGTCGGTGCCTTCGGCCTGGCGCAGCAGGGCGGCGATGCGGGCCAGCATCTTGTCGTCGCTCATAGGCGCCAAACTACGGCAGGCCTACGACATCCCGCGCACGGGCGCTCACAGGCGCTGCAGGATCCAGGAGACCACGTCGCCGAGGACCTCGTCGCGCTCCGGTTCGTTGAAGACCTCGTGGTAGAGCCCCGGATACACCGTCAACTCGACGTCAGCCGAGCCCGCGCACTCGACCAGGCGGCGGCTGCCGGCGACGGGCACCAGCCGGTCTTCGGAACCGTGCACCACCAGCAGCGGCGCGGTCAGCGCGGGTGCGCGCTGCGGCATCGTCTCGCCGACCCGCACCAGCGCCCGGCCGATGCCGGCCGGGACCTTGCCGTGGTAGACCAGCGGATCGTCCTGGTAGGCCGCCACCACGGCCGGGTCGCGCGAGATGGCGTCGATGTCGAGTTCCTGTACCGGCAGGCCGGGAACCAGGATGCCGAGCACCTTGGCGGCGAGCACCAGCAGCGGCGACAGCTGATCCTGGGCCGCGACCGCCGGACCCGACAGGACCATCAGGTCGTAGCTGTCCGGACGTTCGACCCCGTAGGCGAACACGATCCCACCGCCCATGCTGTGCCCGAGCACCACGCACGGCAGGCCCGGGTGTTCGCGGGTCGCGATGCGCACCAGCGTGTCGAAGTCGCCGGTGTACTCGCAGATGTCGCGCACCAGCACCCGCTTGCCGCCCGAACGCCCGTGGCCCCGGTGGTCGAGCGCATAGGTGAGAAGGCCGGCGTCGCCGAAGCGCCGCGCGACGTGGTCGTAGCGGCGGGCATGCTCGCCGAGGCCGTGCGACACCACGACCAGCGCCCGCGGCGGAGCGTCGGGCGTCCACACGTCATAGACGATGCGCACGCCCCCGACGCCGTCGAAATCATGTTCGGAGCGAGTGGTGACCATTACGGGCAGCGTAATGGTTCAGGACGCGCCTCGCGGGCCGGCGAGCCGTTAGTCTCGTGCGGGTGGCGCCTCTCACGGAAAGGCTTCTTCGCCGGCTCGCCGTGACAACCTCGATCTGAAGACTTCACCCTGAAACCGGAGCACCGATGACCGATTCGCCCTACGCGACGCCCGTGCCCGGTGAGCCGCTGTTGCTGTTGGGGGCCTTCGGCCTCGGCGACGTCGGCTGTGTGGCAGAGGAGTTCTTCGTCTCCGGGACGGCGTGCGGCTACGTTCCGGCCGCTCCGCTGGGTCCGGATGGCCGGTGGAGCGTAACTGCGGGCGCGACAGCGGATTACACCACCCGGATGGTGGTGGTGACGCCGGCCGAGCGGGCCCGGTTCAACGGGACGGTGCTGGTCGAATGGCTCAATGTGAGCGGCGGCATCGACGCGCCTGCCGTGTGGATGATGGCGCACCGCGAAATCGTGCGGGCGGGATATGGCTACGTCGCGGTGTCGGCCCAGCGGGTGGGGGTCGAGGGCGGTGGCGGCCTGCTGGGTGCGGACCTGTCGCTGAAAAAACAGGATCCGCGGCGCTACGCGTCCCTGTGCCACCCCGGCGACGCCTTCTCGTACGACATCTTCTCCCACGTTGCCGGACTCCTCTCCGACAACGGCGCCGACGGCGTGTTGAGGGGGCTCGGCGCACGCCACGTGATCGCGGTGGGTGAGTCCCAGTCGGCCATGTTTCTGACAACCTATGTCAACGCCGTGGACCCGCTCGCCCGCGCCTACGACGGCTTTCTGGTGCACTCGCGGTTCGGGCCCGCCGCGCCACTGGACGGCGCCTCGATCTTCGAGGAATCCGCAGGGCCCGATGCCGTCCGGTTCCGCCGCGATCTGCGCGTCCCGCTCGTCGTGATCATCACCGAGACCGATCTTTTCGGCGGCGCGCGGCACGGCTACTACTTCGCGCGCCAGCCCGGCAACGAGCGGCTGCGGGTCTGGGAGATCCCCGGTGCCGCCCATGCCGACAACTACACGATCCAGGTGGCGCCCATCGACAGCGGCAGCGCGCCGCTCGACGACCTCGTGCGGGCTTATGCCCCCACCAGCACGCTGATGGGCCGACAACTGGGGCATGACATCAACTTCGCGCCGCAACACCATTACGTCGTTCAGGCGGCGCTCGACGCGTTGCACACGTGGGTGCGGACCGGCCGGCCGGCACCGCAAGCCCCACCCATCGAGGTCGACGACACCGGCTCTCCTGCCGCTGTTCTGGATTCCAACGGGCTCGCGCTCGGCGGCGTCAGGACCCCCTGGGTGGACGTGCCGACCGCGCGGACCTCCGGGGTCGGTGGCCAGGACAGCGTCATGTCGGCGCTCTTCGGCTCGGGGGAGCGGTTCGACTCCGCGACGCTGCGACGGCTGTACCCGGGCGGGGCCGGCCAGTACCTCGAGAGCTTCACCGCCGCGCTGGACAGCGCGATCGGCTCGGGGTTCGTCCTGGCCGCCGACCGCGAAGAGATCCTGCGGCTGGCCGCCACGACGTATCCGGATTAGAACAGGAGCAGCCGCCTGACCGGGCTGACGCCGGCGATGCTGGACGGCACACTGCGCGATGCGCAGCAACCGCTCACCATCGCAGTGGCCTGACCTAGAGTGGGCATGACGGACGGGAGCCGACATGTCTCAACCGCAGCCGCGGCACGCGGCGCCGAACTCCACCCGGAACGTCACCGCGATTCGGACCCTACGGTTCTGGGCGGCGCCGCTACTCATCACGCTGGCCCTGATGTCGGCGCTGTGCGCGCTGTACCTCGGCGGGATCCTGAACCCGAGGACCAACCTGCGGCACTTCCCCATCGCGGTGGTCAATGAGGACGCCGGCCCTGCGGGCGCGCGGATTGCCGACGGTCTGGTTGCGGGCCTGGACAGCCAGAAGTTCGACATTCGGGTGATGTCCAAGCAAGAGGCCATGCTGCTGCTGGACAGAGCCCAGCTGTACGGCGAGGTCGTGATACCGCCGACCTTCTCATCGAGCCTGCGCGAGTACGGTGCAAGTGCGATCACACCGACCCGGGCGAGCCGGCCGGTGATCACGATCGCGACCAATCCGCGGGCAGGCACGCTGGGAGCCAGTATCGCTCACCAGACTCTGGACATGGCGATGGCCATCGTGGAAGGTCAAGTGGGCCAGCGGCTTACCCAGGATGTCGCGGCCCAGGCCGAGGGAAACCCGCTGACCGGGGCGGCGGCGGTCGGGCTCGCCACCCCCATCGACATCAAAGCGACGGTGTACCGTCCGCTGCCGAACGGCACCGGAAACGGACTGTCGGCGTTCTACTACTCGCTATTGCTGCTCCTGGCGGGTTTCACGGGCAGCATCGTGGTCAGTGCACTGGTGGACACGCTACTCGGTTACGTGCCGGCCGAATTCGGCCCGGTGTATCGCTTCGCCGACCACGTCCACATCTCACGATTCCATACGCTGCTGCTGAAATGGGGCATCATGGTGATGCTGGCGCTGCTCGTCTCGGCGGCTTACCTGGCGATCGCCGACTGGCTCGGCATGCCCATCGACCTCGGCTGGCAGCTGTGGGCCTACGGGGCGTTCGCGATCGCCGCGGTGGGTGTCACGTCGGCTTCTCTGCTCTCGGCGCTGGGCTCCGTCGGCCTCCTGGTGAGCCTGTTGATCTTCGTGTTCTTCGGGCTGCCGTCGGCAGGCGCCACGGTCCCACTGGAAGCGGTGCCACCGCTGTTTCGCTGGCTGGCCGAGTTCGAACCGATGCACCAGGTGTTCCTGGGCGCGCGTTCGCTGCTGTATCTCAACGGTGATCTGGATGCCGGCTTGTCCCAGGCATTGTGGATGACGTCCATCGGCCTTGTCATCGGCGTTCTGCTGGGCGGCGTCGTCACCTATTTCTACGACCGCAAGGGTTTCCACCGTATCCACGGAGCGACCGAGATGGCGATCGCCGTCGACCACCAGACCCAGCATCAGGCGCGCCAACGGGCGGGCGGGGGCAAGCACGAGAACCCCTTGGGCACCGCGGCCGAAGACGTGGCCGAAAGCTCAAGCGGGCAAACGTAATTGGCACGCGACGCAAACGTCACCCGCACGTGACTTATGTTGACAGTGTGACGGGTGTGCACAATGCTGGCAGAGCTGACGTTCACCTCAGAGCCGAAAGGGCTACCGTGCCGACACTGACGGGCGTCCTGCGCCGACTGGCGGTCTTGGGCACCGCCGCGGTCGCTTACGCCCTGGCCGCTGCCACCACGGGCCAACCCGTGGCGAACGCTGCAGACGGGCGCGATCAGCTGGCCAACGCGATCAACGCCACCAAGGGCACCTACCTGGTCTACAACTTCGGCGGCGGCCACCCCGCGCCGATGCTCAACGCCGCCGGCAGGTGGTACGAGATGGGCAACGGCGGACACCTGATGATCATCAAGAACGCGTCCGCGCGGCTTGCACCGCATCTGCTGGTCGACACCCACCGGGGTGTGCAGGCGCGCTGTGAACACAAACCGGGTGCCCGCACGCACGAGGGGCTGTGGCAGGCGTCCGAGTTGTATACGCCGCTGAACGCCTGGCAGCGTATGGGGCAGCCGACGATCGCGGTCAACGCGAACTTCTTCGACGTGCGGCCGCAGTTGTCGGGGTCGTGGCGACACACCGGCTGCAGCTCGCCGCTGGGCGCCTTCGTGGACAACACGCACGGGCAGGGGCGGGCCAACCAGTCCGTCACCGGCACCGCCGTGTACCCGGGCAAACAGGGCCTGTCGGGCGGGGGGGAGGCGTGGAGCGCGCTGACGACGATGATCATGCCCACCGGCGGCGCGCCGTATGTCGTGTGGCCCAAATCCAAACAGGACTATGACGCCGCAACCCCGGTGGTCGCCGACCTGCTCGACAAGAACGCGAGGTTCGTCGCGGTGTCGGGGATCGGCTTGCTGGCCCCCGGCAACACCGGGCAGTTGAACGACGGCGGCCCCAGTGCGGCGCGCACGGCGCTGGCCTACGCGCGCCAGAAGGACGAGATGTACGTCTTCGAGGGGGGTAGCTACACCCCCGACAACATGCAGGACCTGTTCCGCGGTCTGGGCAGCGAGTCGGCGGTGCTGCTCGACGGCGGCGGCTCGTCGGCCATCGTGCTGCGACGTGACACCGGGGGCATGTGGGCCGGGGCGGGTTCGCCGCGCGGCTCCTGCGACACCCGGCAGGTGCTGTGCGACTCGCACGAGCGGGCACTGCCCAGCTGGCTGGCGTTCAACTGATGCGCGGCCGCCCCGTCAGACGTGCGGCGTCAGATCCAGCGAGGTGATGGTCGTCATCCTGGTCACCAGCCAGCGCCCGTCGGAGCGTTTCATGAACAACCGATAGGACAGGTACTTCAGCGCGGGGACGTTCTTGGTCAGCGGACTGGTCGACGACGTGTTCGTGTAGACGATGACGACGGCGTTGGGCCCATCCAGCGATTCGACCGCCGCGCCGGTGACCTCGGTGCTGTTGGTGACCTTGGCCTGCTTGTTGGGGGCCACGATCGAGTCGACGAATTTGCGGTACTGGGCTTCGAAGTCGCCGCTGAGATAGCCCGCTGCGCGATCGGCGAGGGTGTTCATGTTCTCCGGTGTGTAGGTCCACAGCGTGGTGATCGCATTGGCCGCGGTCCGCGCCACGCGGAGCTTCGTCGCGGCGGTGGCGCGGTCGACCAGGTAGGGCTGCACCGCCGCGCCGGCGAACGCCGCAGATCCCACGAACAACGACGCCGCGACGGCAAAAGCGACGGCGAGGCGCGTTCCGGCCGGACGCCTGGTCCGGGCGGAGCCGTGTTCGGGGGCCGTCGCGGTGCCGTCGGCGCTCTCGTCCGGGACGGCGGGCTCGGTCACGTCCGGTGGCGCCGCATCGGCGGTGACGTCGCCGCCCGCAGCGCCCGCAGCGGCGGTCAGATCACCTGTGCCAGGTTGCTGATCTTCCACTGATTTCCTTCCTGCGTCGCGGTTGCCATCCAACGGTTGGTGTTCTCGACCACTTGCTTCTCGTCCGCCGACTTGGATGTCACCGCGGTCGCCACCATCACGCTGGCGCTGCCGTCGTCGTTCCAGCGTTCCACGCCGGCGTCCAGCACGGTGCCCGTGGCCGGTTCGGCGCGGGCCAACTGCAGCAGGATGCTGTTCGCGTTCGCCCGGAACTGCTTGGCGAAGTCCCCGGTCGCCTCGGCCAGTATCCGTGTCACGTAGTCGTTGGCGTGAAAAGGATCGATGGAGGTGAACTGCGTCATGAAGCCGGTCACGTAGCCGAGCGCCGCACGGTCTCTGGACGCGACGCGCTCGTGGTGTTCGTGAGAGGCGAGCATCAGGCTGCACACCGCGATCGCCGCCGCCATCACCAACGCGGCGGCCGCGGCGATCAGCGGTAAGCCTCGCGGCCTTGGGCCCGGTACCGATCGCGTGACCAGCAGCGGCGCCTCGCCGGACTGAAACCTCCTTCGCGGACTCACTTTTCACCCCCGCCCGATTTGGGTTTGGTCAGCACGGTGAGGTCGTCGACGCGCCAGTCGGCCCCGCGTTTGGCGAAACGCACCCGAACGCTCGCGGTGATGTAGCGCTCGTTCGGGCTCGCGCCGCGGCGACCCTGCAGGAACAGCAGCATCGTGGCCCGATCCGGGCTCGCCGACTGGATCGAACTGTCGGTCACCCAGTATTCGTTGATGACGGGGTGGCCCTTCGCCACGACCTCCTGCTGCGTGGCCAGCGTGCCCCGGTAGCTGTCGGTGGCCAGCGATCGGGCGCGCGCGAAGTCGTCGTCGAGCGATTTCGGGTCGTAGGTCAGCATCTGCGTAACGATCGTCGGCCCCTGTATCGCGAGTTGCGCGACGGTCTGATCGGTCGCGCGTTCGCGGGAATAGACCAGCGCATAGCCGGCCGCCGAGCCCGCGACGCAGACCGCCGCCGCGGTGAGCAACGCCCCCGCGGTCCACCGCCGCATCGTGCGACGGTCCGTTTCGGCAGAGCGCACGTCGGTGCGCAACACCATGTCGGCGAACGTGCGGCGCCCGGAATCCCACAGCGGCCAGAGCCATCCCACCACCGAAGCCACGTCGAGCAGATGGGCCAGGTCCCGCAGCAACAACCCCCACGCGCCCGGTGCGCCGCCGTCGCGGCGCCGCACCGAAATCCCGCACACACCGCGGCCCGGGCTCGAGCCGGTGACGGCCGGCAGCACCCACCGATTCACCAGCACCCACAGGATCGCCAGCCCACCGACGGACACCCACAGCCACCACCACACCGGATGTTGCCGGACCGTCAATGCCACCAGTGCCGACGTCGTCGTCACCGCAGCGCCCGGGACGACGTCCAGCGCGAGCGCACAGGCGCGGAGGTGCCACCGCGCCAGAGCGCCCGGCGGTGAGACTTCCGTAGTGGGAGTTTCCTCGACCACCACCGTCACTTGGTCACCTGGTCGAGTTTGGAGATCTTGTACTGTCCGTCGGACAGGGCCATCTCGGCCCGCAACCGGTAGCCGGTTTCGTTCTGCGTCTCGTCGGTGGCGAACTTGACGCGCAACGCGACCAGCACATCGACCGAGCCGTCGTCGTTGTTGCGCTCGACCGCCGCCCGCACGTCGGACACCTGCACGTGGACGTTCGCGGCCTGATAGGCCTGCACCAGCATGCTCGTGTACAAGACGGCCTGCGCGCGAAAGGCGCCGGTGCCGCAGTCGATGATCTTCTGCTCGCTCGCCGCCATCGCGTTCGGGTCCGGCGCCTGGGTCGCCGACACACACTCCACCGCCGCCTGCAGCGCCGCGGCGTCGTTGCGGGCAACGGCCAGGGCTTCCCGATGAAAATGCTGCGCGAGGTAACCGCCGGCACCGACGGCGCCGGCGCCCAGTAGCAGCACCGCCACGATGCCTACCGCCCAGCCACGCCCCAGCCGCGACGGTCCGCGCCGAACCCCTGCATCGAAGGCCTCCCCCGCATCCGCGGACCTCGCGCCCGGGTCCCCCTGATCGGTGTCAGAAGCTGCGGAAGCCTCGGGAACAGCGGACGCCTCGGATTCCGGGAGGCCCCCGGTCATGTCCTGGGTGCGCAACGAATCATCCGCGTCGATGGGGTTCAACCGGCTGGCGCCAGCATCTCCTTCCATCCGTCGTCTCCTGTTTTGGTCGAGTTTTCGACGGAATACCTGACCCCGTCGGGCCCCACCAGTTCGCCGCTCTGGGGGCTGTAGACCGCGGTGGGAGGCCCGCCCGGAGTGTAGACGCACGGGTTGGGCTGCTGCCCGTTGCATTCCACCGAACCGGTCCCGGGCCGCGTCAGCGGGTCACTGGTGGCCGGGGGCGTGCCCGAGACCTGGTCCGACGGCGCAGGGTTGCGGCCGTTGTTGACCGACGGCGCCGGGATCACCATGCCCGGTTTGACCGGCTGGTCGCACCGCGCCCCGGGCGCCGGGCAGGTCAGGATCTGGTTGGGCTCGCCGTACCAGGGGTTGGTGCCCGCCGGGACGTACGGCTTGGGGTCGCGGCATTCTCGCGGTGTGGCGGCGCGCTTGCCGGGCACGTCCACACAGGGAATGTTGCGCGACCCGCGCACGCTGTTGGCCGGCGTGTCCATGGGAATCTTGCAGTAGGTGCCCGACGGCAGGGGTACCAGGCTGGTGTCCGCCGGTGAACGCCACTGCGAGGCGGGGATGAACCCGGTCAGGCACGGCGGCGGCTGGTTGATCGACAGCGCGAGGTCCAGGTCGGCCATGTTCGGGTTCGGCGCGGCGACCGTCTGGGCGGCCGAGGCGCCCTGCGGCAGCAACACCAGCACCTGCTCCACGCCGGCGTGGTAGCGCTTGAGCAGGTCGAACACGACCTCCAGGTTGGCCAGCGTCTGGGGCAGCGAGTCCCGGACGTCGCCGAAGATCTCGTTGACCTGATCGGCGGTCGGCGCCGCCTGGCGCAACACACTCTTGACGGTCTGATCCTGCTGGGCCGTCTGCGCGGCCAATCTGTTCAGATTATGCGCCCAGCGCTGGATCGCGTCCCCGGACTTGACCTGGCTGTCGAGCAACGGCCCTGAGTTCTGGACGATGTCGTTGACGTCGGCGACATTGGTGTTGAAGTCCCCGACGATCGCCTGGGTGGCGTCGACCAGCCGCTGCAACGCCGGGCCCAAACCACCGACGGATTGCGCTGTCTCGTCGAGTAGTTGGCTGATCTTGCCCTGGGGCAGCGCGGCCAGGCCCTTGTAGGCGGTGTCGAGCGCCGGCCCGATGGCCGCGGGCACCGTGCCCTTGGTGATCGTCTGCCCGGGCGAGAGGTACTTGCCGGGTCGACCTGCCGACACCAGGTCCAGGTACTGCTCGCCAACCGCCGACACCGAGTGCACGTTCGCCGTGACGTCGGCCGGGATCTTGTAGCGACTGTCGATGCTCATCGTCGCGTGGGCGCCCCGCTCGGTGGGTGCGACATCGGTGACCGTCCCGATCGTGACCCCGCGATAGGTGACGTTGGCCGTGGGATACAACCCCCCCGAGGCGGGCAGGTCCGCTTGGAGGGTGTAGCGGCCGATACCGACCAGGCTCGGGATCTGCAGGTAGTAGACGCCCAGGACCAGCATTGAGATCACCGTCAAGATCGCGAACGCGACGAGCTGGCGTTTGACGAAGGAGGTCAGCAATTCCGGTCTCCCCTCTCCACCAGCGGACCACCGGGCGCGTCGTTGGGGTTCGGGGTGTAGCGGACGTCGGGGATCATCGTCTCCGGGTCGTGTCCGAACGATTGCTCGAGCGCGCGCAATGCGCCCGACAGTCCGGTGCCGGTGAGGAAGGCGTTGTCGATGGCGCTGTAGGTCAGGTCCAGCGTCAGCGAGATGTTGAGGTAGTCACCGCGGAAGATGTTCGGCACGGTGTCGATGTCGAACGGCTGGGTGAAGATCAATTTCAGCGCGCCGATCAAAAACGGCGAGCCCCGTCCCAGCTCCTTGAGCGGGCACTGCAGCGCCTGCAGGTCGGTGTGCAGCGGCCCGCGCGCCTCCGAGAGGTACTGGTCGGCGGATTGGCTGAGCCGCCCTATCGCATCGGTGGCGTTGATGAGCAGGTCCTTGGTGGCGGCGAAATGCTCGAGCAGCGGCGAGACGTCGGTCAGCACCCGGTCGAGGACGTCGGCTCGTCCGCCCACGTAGGTCAGCAAACGGTTGGTCGAGTCGATCGCGTGGGTGATGTCGTGGCGCTGTTCGTCGAGCTGGGTGATGAAGGTGTCCAGCTTGCCCAGGAACGAACGAATCTCGTCGCCGCGCCCGTTGAGGATGTTGTACACCTCGTTCTGCAGCACCTCCAGGTTCGGGATGCCGCCACCCCGCAGGATCAGCGCGAGGCTGGCCAGGGTCTGTTCGGTGGTGGGAAACGCCGACGAGTGCTTGAGCGGGATGGTGTCGCCGTCGGTGAGCAGCTGCGTCGACGGATGCGGCGGTGCCGCCAGCTCCACGTGCTGGGAGCCCAGCAGGGACGTCTGGCCGATCTTGGCGGTGGTGTTCCTGGGCAGTCTGACGTTCTTGTCGATGCCCAGCGTCAGGGTGGCCACCCAGTTCTTCAGCTGGATCGCGCGGATGGAACCCACGTAGACGTCGGCGACCATCACCTTGCTGTTGCCGTTGATCGCCAACGTGTTGGGCACCTGCACGAAAATGGTGTAGGAATTCGCCCCCGTGCCCACACCGCCCGGGATCTCCACATTGGAAATCCCTCTCCAACCACACGAACTGACCAGCACCGCGACCACGCCGAGCGCCAGTCCCTGCCCGCAGCGGCGGCGGATCGCGCGCAACGCGCTCATCGTTACCCGCTCGGTCCGATTATTTGGTCCACTCTTCGCGCGCAACGCGCTCATCTTTACCCTCATTGGCCCAGCCCTGCGGCTATGGGCGCCGGTGTCGGTGCGACGGGACCAGGTATGACGCCCGGGCCCGGTGGCGGCGGCGGGATGGGAACCTGTGGCGGGATCTGGCCGATGACGGGAGCTATCGGGTTCTCGTCGTAGGCGTTCGGCGGCCCCGGCGGGGTTTGCAGGTTCGACTGGACCGGCTCGATGTCGGGGCCACCCATGAGTTCGGCCAGCGATTCCGGAGTCATCAAACCAGCGGTGACCGGACCCACCTGTTGCCCTTGCATCCCCGGGGCCACGATCCAGCCCGGCTGGGTGTTGCGGTGCGACGTGGGCGTATCGGGCACCCAGATACCCGGCACGGTGGTGTCCTTGTACCCGTTGGGCGGCTGCAGGCGCGGCTCGGAGTAGGCGACCTCCTTGGGCAGCACCTCGGCGGTGCTGAACAGATTCACCCCGAACGGCGGGTAGTTGAACTTGATCGCGTCCAGGATCGGCGCGAGGTATTGCGCACAGAGTTCGGCGGAATCCTGATATCCCAGCCGGCTGCCCGCCTGGATCGCGCTGCAGATGAACTGCATCGGGTTGGCGAAGTTGGTGATCGCGGTGATGGCCACCACCGAACCGTGCGACGGGTGGTACACCTGGTTGACGTTCGACAGCGCGGTCGGACCGACGTGGAGGAAGGTCTCCAGCCCGTTGAGGGAATCCGGTTGCAGCACAGTGTTTGTCGTGGTCTGCAGGTTGGCGATGTCCTGGACGAACACCTGCCGGTTCTTTTCCAGGAACGGGCGCACCGTGGACAACAAGCCGTCGAACTGCTGCACGGCATTGGCCAGGGCCCCGTCGGAACTCGTAAGCCGGGTGGTGAAATCGGCCAGGTTCTGGTTCAGCGCAACGAACTGCTGGTCGTCGGCGTGCAGCGCGTTGACGAACAGCGCCAGGCTGTGCACTACCGCAAAGAAGTCGCCGCGACCCTCGTTGAGTGCGGTCAACGCCTGCGAAAGGCTGTTGAGCGTCGTGTTGAACTGTTTGCCCTTGCCGGCCAGCCCGTCGGCGTAGGCCGTGATCACCTCGCCGAACGGCCCCGTCGGCTGCTCCTTGGTGGGGCCCAGCTTGGACACGATGTCGGTGATGCTGTTGCGCAGCTGGTCCCACTCCACCGGCACCTGGGTGCGGTTCTCCGGGATCACGGCGTTGTCGGCCAGCACCGGGCCGCCCTTGTACGGCGGCTCCAATTGCAGGGAGCGTGACGCCACCAAAGTGGGGTTGAGGATCACCGCGGAGGCGTTGGCGGGAACCTTGTACTTGTTCTCGTAGTGGAAGGTCACCTTCATCTTGTCGCCGGCCGGTTCGATCTTGTCGATCTGCCCGACCCGCAGGCCCATGATCTGGACCTTGTCACCCGGGTACAGCGCGTTGGCCGCCGGGAAATAGGCCACCACCGTGTTGGTGGTCAGCTTCTCGTACAGCCGGATGGCGACGTAGCCTCCGAACAAGGCCAGCGCCACCACCAGCGACCCGATGATCACCGACGCCCGCGACAAGGTGGGCAGTCGCAGGTTGCGGATGTCAAAGATGGTGCTCAATTCTGGCTACCTCCCCCGGCTGCGCCGCTGCCGCCGGTCCCGCCCGGGTTGATGAACGGCGCCGGTAGCTGCTCACCGGGCCCGGCCGGTGCCGCGGGCCCCGGCGGCAATCCCGGTGCGAATGTCGAGGGGGGCGGCGTCGGTCCGGCCGGCGCGAGTTGCTCGGTGCGCGCGCCCGGCGGTGCCTGCGTCGGCAGCGGCACCGGGGTGCCCGGCACGTCCGGCGGTGGGTCGCCCGGCCGCCCGGCGATCGGGATGCCCGGCGTGGGCGGCAGGCCGTCCGGGTTCGGCGGCGAGGTCTGCACGTCGATCGGCGCAAGGAAGCCCGGGCCACCGAACGGCCCGCTGATGGCGCCGAGGCAGGGCAGCGGGTTGTCGGGCCGGGGCAGCGCGTCGGCGGCCGGCGCGTACGAGCACGGCGACCCGGGCGGTACGGCCGGTCCGGGGTGCTCCGGCGTCCCCTCCAGGACCGGGGGCGCCGGTGGCGGCGCGCCGTTGGGGAATCGGGTGCCGTTCGGGTCGGGGAATCGGTAGGCCGGCAATCCCGCGCTGCGCCAGAAGTTCTCCGGGTCGATGCCGCGCTTCTTGAACGCCGCGTCGACCCAGGGCTGAACGATTTGATACAGGGCCAGGTTGTGCAGGACCACCTTGAAAAATGGTCCCGACGCGACGGCCTCGTTCAACGACGGAAGGAACTTGCCGACCTCGGTAAGCCCTTCGGCGATGTCGTCTTTGCGCTGCACCAGGATGTCGCTGAGTTGATGTAATTGTTCGAACAGGTGGTTGAGGTTCGGGTTGTCGTCGATGAATCCCTTGATCTGCTGCGAGAACGCGGCGACGTTGGCCAACAGGGCGTCGATGGCCTGGCCGCGTTCGTTGAAGGCCGCCAGCAGGGCCTTGGCGTTGACCAACGCCCGATCGACCTGTTCGCTACGGTCCCCCAGCACGGCGGCCACCTGATTGGACTGGGCCAGTAGATGTTTGATCTGCTCGTCGCGCTTTCCGAGGGTGTCGGAGAACTTGGCCACCCCGTCCAGCGCGGCACTCAGGTGGGGGTAGGTCTGGTCGATGGTGTGCGACAGCACGTGCAGCGACTGCTTGACCGCGTCGATGTCCCACCCGGAGGCGGCCTTGGTGACATCGAAAAATGCGTCGTAGATCTGGTACGGGGTGGTGCTCTGGCCGATCGGCAGGGTGGCCCCGGGCCGCAGCCGCGCCGAACCCCGCGTCTCGATCTCCAGCACCTTCTTGCCCAGGATCGTGTCGGTCTTGACAGCCAGCCGGCTCTCGGTGCCGATCGTGTGGGTCCCGATCGAGAACTTCATGAGCACGTGGTCGCCGTCGATCTCGAGGCCCTCCACCCGGCCGACATTCATGCCCGCGATGCGGACCTTGTCGCCGGTGCTGATGCCCCCGGAGTCGGAGAACTGCCCGTAGTAGCTGGGTTTGGCGAAGAGCATCGGAACACTGGTGAAGCTCTGGGCCACGCCGAGGACGAGCAGCATCACCAGGATGCCCATCAAGCCGATCCGGGGCCGGTTGGCCGGTTCCAGTGTCCTCATTGCGGAGTGCACCTCCCCGTCGGCTGCTGGAAGAGCCGGACCGTGCGGACCGGACCACCAGGCTGCAAACCGTTGAGCTTGACGGTGATGTCGCAGGCGTAATAGTTCACGAAGTCCCCGTAAGAGCCGATGGCGCGTCCGATCATGTTCAACGCGGTCGGCACCTTGTGGAGGTAATCGTTCAAGGCCTCGCGCTGGTCGATGAGCGGCTGCTGCACCGCGTCCAGGTAATTGAGGTTCTTGTGCAGCAGAACGCGATCCTCGGCCAACAGGTCGGCCACCGTCCCGGCGGCGTTGCTGATGTGCGCGATCCCGTCGGCCAACTGCTGACGGTGGTCGTTGAGCCCGGTGATCAGCACCTCGAGTTTGTCGATCGTCTGGTCGAATTGTTTGCGGTGCCGGACCGTCGTGTCCAGGACGATGTTGAGGTTCTTGACGACCTCGCCGATCGCCTGGTCGCGTTCGCCGAGTTGGGCGGTCAGTTGCGCGGTGTGATCCAGGATGTCGTTGATCGTGCCGCCCTGACCCTGGAACACCGTGATCAGCGTGGTGGCGATGGTGTTGACCTTCTCCGGGTCCAACGATCGGAACAGCGGCTTGAATCCGCCGATCAGCGCGTCGAGGTCCAGCGCAGGCGAGGTGCGCGACAGCGGGATGAACCCGCCCGGTGGGAGCACCTTGTCGGCGCCCTCCCCCTCGCCGCGGCCCAGTTCCAGGTAGCGGTCACCGATCAGGTTCAGGTAGCGGATCTGTGCGGTGGTGGACTGGTACAGCGGCAGGCCGCGCTGCACGGCGAAGTCGACCCGTGCCCGCTTGCCGCCGTCGACCAGATGCACCGCGCTGACCTTGCCGACCTCCACTCCGGAGGCCCGGACGAACTGGCCGGGGCGCAGCCCGCTGACGTTGCTGAACTCGGCCGAATACCCATTGGTACGGTCGAAGCGCATCTGGCCGAACACCACGATGATCATCACGGTGAACAGCAGCAGCACCGCCGAGAAGATGCCGAGTCGGATGAGCGTACCGGTGATTTTCATGGGTTGATCGTGTTATCCCCTACCTGGCGGCCCCAGACATACTCGATCGCATACGGCGACCCGGTGTCGAGGTGGTTGTACGGCGCGAGGCTGTTGCCGGTGTCGACGACGAGCTCGGGCGCCGGCCACAGGTCGCGGGTGATCTGCTGCCAGCACCCCGGGGCACCACCCGGGCCGCCGTGGGCGTTCACCCGCGGCAGGTTCTCCGGATACATGTAGGGGTTGGGCGCCCCGCCGACCACACCGGCGATGCCGCCCAGTCCCATCGTCAGCGCGGCGGAGGCGACCAGCGACAGCGGATTGAGCACCAGCCCCAGCCCGGACAGAGCCTCGGTGTGGGTGTTCTGCGAGTAGCCGTTGCCGCCGAGGAACGATGCGACCTTGGGTTCGATGTCGTGATAATTACGCAGGCCGCAGTAGATCTCGGGGCTGTAGGTGTCCAGCAGCTGCGCGGTGGGCACCAGGTCCTTGGCGCCGCGCGCCAGATACGGACCGCCCTTGTCGAACAGTTCCGCACCGGTGTTGCCCATCCCCGCCGCCGACAACAACGCCGCATCCAGGTCCTTCTGCTGCGCGTTGAGGGTGCGCGAGGTGATCACCGCGTTGTCGAGGAAGTCGAACAAGTCCGGCGAGGCGTCGGCATAGGTGTCACCCAAGTTTGCCAACTGTCTTATGTTCGAGCGGATCTGGGGCATCTGCGGGTTCACGTCGTCGAGCACCGCGTTGCCGTTGACGATCGACTGCCCGAACTTGTCCCCCAGCCCCGACAATGCCTCGGCGGCCGCACTCAGCGTCAGGTTCAGCTTCACCGGATCCACCCGCTGCGCGATCGAGGTGATCGTCTGGAACAACGTGTTGATCTCGGTCGTCACACTGCGCGCGTCGATCACCGTCGACGGCGTGATCCGTTGCGCCGTGGGATTCTTCGGCGCCGTCAGCGACACGTACTTGCCGCCGAACACCGTGGTCGCCTCGACGTTGGCGGTCACGTTGGCCGGGATCAGATGCAGGTACTTCGGTTCGACGTCCAGGGTGAACTTCGCCGCGGGCCTGCCGTCGCGCTGCGTCTCGACGATGTCGGCCACCCGGCCGATCTCGACCCCGTTGTAGGTGACCTTCGAGCCCGGGTCCATCACCAGCCCCGCCCGCGACGCCAGCATCGTCAACTTCGCCTTCGGCGTGAAATCACCCCGGAACTGCCCGTACACCAACGCGAAAATCACTGCGAGAGCGACCACCACCGCGAGGCCGGCCGATTTGTAGGGCGGCTTGTGCTGCTTGTTGATCTGGACTGTCATGGCAGCTACACCGTCAGCGCGAAGTTGGGGTTGACGCCGTAGAGCGCCAGCGCGGCCGACAACACGACAACTTGCACCGAGACCAGCGAGAAGCGCATCGAACGGCCGACGGCCTCGCCGACGCCCACGGGCCCGCCGCCGGCTTCATACCCGTAGAAGCAGTGCGTGATCATCACGATCGCGGTGATGATGATGGCCTCCAAAAATGACCAGAAGACGTCATCGGGGCGCAGAAACGTGCGGAAATAGTGGTCGTAGGTGCCATAGGACTGCCCGTAGAACATCGTCGTGGTGATCTGCGGGGACAAAAATGACATGATCATCGACAGCGAGTAGAGCGGGATGATCACGACCAGCCCGGCCATGATCCGCGTCGTCGCCAAGAACGAGATCGACTTGATGCCCATCACTTCCAGGGCGTCGATCTCCTCGCTGATGCGCATCGCGCCCAGCTCGGCGGTCGCTCCCGCGCCCACCGTGGCCGCCATCGCGATGCCGGTCACCACCGGGGCCGCGATACGCACGTTGATCAGTGCGGCGAAGAACCCCGTGAACGCCTCGACGCCGATGTTTCCCAGCGACGCGAAACCCTGGATGGCGACCAGCGAACTGCCCGACAGTGTCACGAACCCGACGATCGCGACGGTGCCGCCGACGACGGCCATTGCGCCGGTGCCCATTCCGATCTGGGCGATCAGCCGCAGCGTTTCCTTGCGGTAGTTGCGCAGCGCATGGGGAATCTGCCCGATGGCCACCGCCCCGAACCAGCCCATCCTGCCGATGTCGTCGAGCGCGCGGCCCGCCGCGCCGCCGTAGCGGTCGAGGTTTTCCACCGCCCGCGGGAAGCGGGAGCGCACCACACCAGAAGTCGTCACGTCAGTGCCCCGTCCCGAACCGCACACCGATCGTGGTCAGCACCACGTTGACCGCGTACAACGCGACCACGCACAACACCACCGTCTCGTTGACCGCGGTGCCCAGGCCCTTGGAGCCGCCGCGGACCGTCAAACCCCGGTAACACCCGACCAGCCCGGCGATCAACCCGAACATGGCCGCCTTGACCGTCGCGATGACCACCTCGGGCAGGCCGGTGATCACCGTCAGCGTGGCCAGGTACGCACCGCCGGACACGTTCTGCAGGTAGACCCCGAACAGGTATCCCCCGACGAGCCCGACTGTGATCACCAGCCCGTTCAGCAACGTGGCGACCAGGGTGGCGGCGATCACCCGGGGCACCACCAGCCGGTGGATGGGGTCGATGCCCAGCACTTCCATCGCGTCGATCTCCTCGCGAATGGTGCGTGCGCCCAGGTCCGCGCAGATCGCCGTCGACCCGGCGCCGGCCACCACCAGCACCGTGGTCAGCGGCCCCAGCTGCGTGACCGCGCCGATCGCCGCGACCGAACCGGACAGATCGGCGGCACCGAACTGGATCAGCAGGACATTGAGGGTGAAGATGAGCAGCACGGTCAGCGGGATCGAGACCATGATGGTCGGCAGGAATGCCACCCTCATGATGAACCAGCACTGCAGAAAGAACTCCCGCCACTGGAACGGCCAGCGGCCCAACGCCTTCCCGGTCAGCACGCACATCCGGAAGAATCCGCCGATCACCGTCAGCGGCCCCTGCATCTGGTCGCGCAGATAGCCGGCCAGGTGAGGGCCGCGCCGACTGGTCGACGTCGACGTCACCGCGAGCCCCTCACGCCGGTCGCGCCCGGCCGAAGGGATCCAAGGTGATCGTGCCGCACGCCCCCTCCTTGCCGCCCGACTTGTGTGACAACCGCCCGGCTACGCACGAGCAGTAACCAGGACCACAGGAATGTACCCGATGGCCATGCACGTGTGAACCGCATCGGCACAATTAACCCTTCGTTGACGGTGGGTAAACGTTACAGTTTCCGTCAACCGCCCTCGGTGTCGATGGAATCGTTTGTCGCGGAATGCTTTTGAGAACTGTCCAGAGCCCCGTAGCGGATCCGCAATTCGTTCTTGAGCACCTTGCCGGCGGGATTGCGCGGCAACGCCTCGACGATCTCGAGCGCCTTGGGATGCTTGTAGCGCGCCAGCCGTTCGGTCAGGAACTCGTCGAGCTCCTCGAGCCGCAGCTGCTCACCGCTGATGGCCACAACCGCGATCGGCACCTCGCCCCACTTCTCGTGGGCCCGGCCGACGACGGCGACCTCGACGATGCGCTCGTGACTCGCCAGGACGTTCTCCACCTCGGCGCAGTAGATGTTCTCGCCGCCGGAGATGATCATGTCCTTCTTGCGGTCGACGACCCAGACGTAGCCGTCGGAGTCCATGCGCACCAGGTCCCCGGAATGAAACCAGCCGCCCGCGAACGCCTCGGCAGTCGCCTGCGGGTTGTTCCAGTAGCCGCTCATCAGCGTGGGCGCCCGGTAGACGATCTCGCCGACCTCGCCGACGGGAACGTCGTTCATGTTCTCGTCGACGACGCGGGCCGCCACCGTCGGGATCACCTTGCCGACCGAGCCGCGCTTGCGGATCGCGTCCTCGCCCAGCAGCATGCATGTCACCGGCGACATCTCGGTCTGGCCGAACGCGGCCAGGATCTGGGCCCCGGGGAAGGTCGCCGACATCTCCCGCAGCAGCGCGTCCGGCGCCGGCGCGGCACCCCAGGAGATCACCCGTAACCTCAGGTCGCGGGGTCGGGCCCGCTGCTCGGCGCACACGGCCTGCCACTGCGCCGGGACCAGGAAGATGCCGGTGACCTTTTCTGCCTCCAGAACGTCGAGCAGCTGTCCGGGCTCGAAGGCGCCGAGCGGATAGATCACCGTCGGCGTGCCCAGCAGCATCCCGGTCAGCATGTTGCCGATTCCGGCGATGTGGAAGAACGGGACGCCGATGAAGCCGACATCGTCGTTGATGCTGGCTCCCATCGTGTACAGGCCGGTCATCGCCTGGCCGGTCAGGTTGGCGTGGGTCAGCACGGCGCCTTTGGGGCGGCCGGTGGTGCCCGAGGTGTACATGATCAGCGCCGGCGACTCGGTCGGGACGTCCACCGGCTGGTGGGAGGCGCCGGTCTCGCCGATGAGGTCTTCGTATCCCAGCCCGTCGCCTTCGGTGGCGCCGCCGGCGACCACCATCGTCTCCAGCAGCGGCTGGCTGCGGCACACCGCGGCGGCCACCGGAGCCAGCACCGACTCGGTGACGACCACCCGCGCTTGGCAGTCCGCGACCAGGCAGGCGACCTCGGAGGGGGTGAGGCGAAAGTTCAGTGGGACGGCGATGGCCCCGAGCATGTGGGCCGCCAGCACCGACTCGACGAACTCCACGCGGTTGAGCATCAGGACCATGACCCTGTCGCCGAAGCCGACTCCCCTACGACTCAGCGCATCGGCCAGGGCCGAAACCCGGCGGTGCAGTTCCTTCCACGTCACCGTCCCGCCGAGGAAGCGCAGCGCGGTCGCGTCCGGCTGCATCAGCGCGTGTCGCTCGAGCTGGTTGACCCAGTGATGCCTGCGGGCCCGGTAGGGCTGTTCCCCGTAGGACTGTTCCCCGTAGGGCTGTTGTGGCGCCGATTTCCGGGACTGTGCAGTCGCTGTCCGCTGGCCGGCCGATTGCGCGGTCAACTGATGCCTTCCCCTTCACCCTCGCATCGCGTGCGCAGGTTTGATATTTGATTAAACATGGTGTTGTGTAGGTCACAGTATGGCCTCGACGGCCCCCCTGACAAGCTCCGAAAGCCCTGGCAACCCGCGTGAACGCTCCGCTATCGATCCGGCCGAGGAAACGGCGGCCGCTGCGCCGGGCGCAGTTGTCCGACGAGGTGGCGGGCCACCTGCGTGCGGCGATCATGTCGGGGACGCTGCGCCCGGGAACGTTCATCCGCCTGGACGACACCGCGGCCGAGCTCGGGGTCAGCGTCACGCCGGTGCGGGAGGCCCTGCTCAAGCTGCGCGGCGAGGGCATGGTGCAGCTGGAGCCGCACCGCGGCCATGTCGTGCTGCCGCTGACCCGCCAGGACATCCAGGACATCTTCTGGCTGCAGGAGACGATCGCCAGGGAGCTGGCGGCCGCGGCCACCGAGCGCATCACCGACGCCCAGATCGACGAGCTCGAGTGCACCAACCACGCCCTGGCGGCGGCCGTGGAGTCCGCGGACGCCGAGGCGATCGCCGACATCGAGTTCGCGTTTCACCGCGTCTTCAACCAGGCCGGCGGCCGGATCAAACTGGCCTGGTTCCTGCTGAACGCCGGGCGCTACATGCCGGCGCGGGTGTACGCGGGCGACCCGGAGTGGGGCGCGGCCGCGGTCGACAACCACCGGATGCTGATCGCCGCGCTGCGCCGCCGCGACGCCGCCGCCGCCGTCGAGTACACCGTGCGGCAGTTCACCGACGCCGCGCAGCGGCTCACCGACATGCTGGAGCGCGCCGGGATCTTCGCCTGACCCGGATTTCACCGTGGATGGCCGTAGGCCTCGATCCACCGATGAAGTAGCTGTCCGTAGGGCGTCCGGATCAGGAAAAGCGCCCCTCGAGCTGTGCTGATTGATGGCCTTGACGCAGTGATCGCCCGAGGTCGGAAAGGCACTTCCGGTGCACGTGGGTTCAGGCCGTCACGATCGGGTCGCGAGGTAGATGGTGGCGGCCGACTGGCCCCGGGTAAGGGGGTTGTCGAACCAGATCTGCTGGGCGTCGACGTCGGTGAAGACGGTGTGGAGGACGGAGCGGAAGTCGTCGTCCGGTGCATCGTCGGACCACATGGCGAACGTGCCGCCGGGGGCGAGATGAGCGGATGCGGCTTGTAGGCCGTCGTGGGTGTAGAAGGCTGCGTGCGGTTGGTGCAAGACGTGGCGGGGCGAGTGGTCGATGTCGAGCAGGATCGCGTCATAGGTTCGGCCCGGCTGCTGCGGATCGAAGCCCACCGAACCTGTCGCGGCCGCGAAGAAGTCCGCGCACACGAGCGAGACGCGGGGGTCGGTGGCCAGACCGGCTGTATCCGGGAGCAGATCGCGCTCGTGCCAGTCGATGACGGCATCGGAGTATTCGATGACCGTGACTGTGTGAATCCGGTTGCACTTCAGAGCTTCTCGCGCGGTGTAACCAAGCCCGAGCCCTCCGATGATCACGTCCAAACCCAGCCCCGGCGTCCTTGCCAGTCCCAGCCGTGCCAGCTCGCTTTCGGCGACGGTGAAGAGGCTGGACATCACATACTCGTCGTCGAGCTTGACCTCGTAGACGTCGGCACGCACCGTCAGGTCGAATCGGCGCCGCAAGCTGATCACACCCATCGGCGTCTGCTGCCAGCCCAATTCCACGAAGCGTGGGGTCATCGACGCGATGATAGCCGAGCGTGAAAGCGATCCCGGTGGCGGAATTCCGCTTGGGTGCAGGGGGATGGTTGCAACACTTCGTGGTCACTTCGCCCCGAAATAAGCTCGCGCCGGCCTGGAGTGCGGGTCAAAGCGCGGTCGCACTATGCCTCGGTTTCCCGCTCTCTGAGTCGTTCCGGCTACTGTCCGGGGCCCTCCCGTGTGGGAGGATCCGGTCTGGGAGTACCGATGTCGACTGGGAGAGCGGGAAATCGGGTGGATACTCGGTATCGAGGTCGAGCTGCGGCTGGCTCGGTGGTCCTGTCGCTGTGGGGCCGGAACCGTGCCGGTGAGCCGGGGATGCCGCGGCGCCGGTTGGGCGGACGGCCCGGTCGTTGAGGTGACCGGCGGCGCCGGCGTGGTGGGCTTGAATCAGGTGGGCGATCTTGACGCTGTTGTGGGTGAGCACGCCGAACCCGCACGAGGTTCGCGCGCCGGTGAGTCCGTCGAGCAGGATGCGGTCGAAACCGCAGCGGCGTTTCATGTAGGAGATGCAGTCTGACCGAGGACCCTCGCGAATACCCTGGATTTGCCCGACGCCGTACATCCCTTCCGTCTTCAACCCGATCAACAGTCCAAAACGTAGGCAGAACACGGCGTTGGAGCCCAAAACCCCTGGTCACGGACCCGCGACTATGGCAGAAGAGCCGAAACGAGTCCGGGCATGACCACTGTCGACCCCGCCGAGATTGAAGCCGCAGCGGAAACTCTCACCGCGGTGCGCGGTAATCTCCGCGCTGCGGCCGATCTGGCAGCTTTGCATACGACACAGCTGCTGCCTTCAGCGGCTGACGAAGTCAGCACCGCGCTCACTGCACTGTTCAACGCACACGGGCAGTGGTACCAGCAACTCGCACAGACAGCAGATGAGCGGCATCAGCAGTTCATTCGGGCGCTCTCCGCCGCCGGCGACACGTACCAGCAGACCGAACTGACGTCGGCCGCAGCGATGGGTGGATCGAACCAGATCGCATTCATCATGGGCCCAACCGCGCTGCCGAATCCCACACCGGCATATCTCGCCGAAGTGGATCGAATGTTCATCCAGCCCTACTTTCCTGGGGCTACGCCAGTGGGGCTCCCTACCCCCGAGCAACTGACACCGCTGTTCGGGTCGATGCCGCTTGATCGGTCGATCGCGATCGGCCTCGCCGATCTCCAATCGGCGCTTGCGGCTCCACTCAGCACGGGACAGCACGCCGTGGTGTTCGGCAACTCGCAGTCGGCGATGATCGCAACCGAGGAGATCAGATCGCTGATGGCGGCCGGAGCTCCGGACACTCACCAGCTGTCATTCATCCTCGCGGGGAATCCGAACAATCCCGTCGGCGGTCTCGCCGAGCGATTCACCGGCGGCTACATCCCCGGTTTGGGGATCCCACTGAACGGTGCGACGCCACCGAACTCGCCGTACTCAACATGGATCTTCACCAACCAGTACGACGGAGTTGCCGACTTCCCGCAGTACCCTCTGAACCTGGTGTCGGACGCCAACGCACTAGCTGGCATCGCACTGGGAACTCACGATTATTCGGGGCTCTCGCCTCTCTCTGGGGCAAATGCGTTGGCCCTACCGACATCACCCGGCTACTCCGGAAATACGCAGTACTTCATGGCGCTCACGCAGAACTTGCCTCTCGTTCAACCGCTTCGCTGGCTGCCGTCGCCGTACGGCAACGCGATCGCTGACCTGCTACAGCCTGACCTGCGCGTGATCGTCGATATGGGGTACGGATCGGGGGAGTACGCCAACCTCCCGACACCGGCATCTCTGTTCGAGATACCGAACCCGGGCGCGATCCTGCCGGCGTTGGCGCACGGAGCGATCCAGGGCCCGACCGCGGCGCTCGTCGACCTTGGATTGCTGCCGTCGACCTATTACCCGATGGGTCAATATCCGTTCAGCCCGGTGCTCGATCCAGGATTGAACTTCCCGATATCGCAGACACAGGTGACGGGTGTGTCCGTGCTGATGGGGTTCGAAGGGTCACTGGCGCGATCACTCTGACTCAGTTATCCAAGCAATCGAGTTGGGCAAGCAAACCGGACGCCAAATCATCATCTACACGAAAACAGGAGGATGATATTGATGCGTCAGCGACTAAATCAGAAGCCTCCAGTAGCCACCCAAACCAGGCACACTGTCCCGACCATCGCAGCTCATCCAAGAATTCGAGATCAAGCGGACAGTTGTTCGGCGCGCTGCTTGAGGTTGTCGGCGAGATGGTCGAGGACGGTGTTGAGCAGTTGCTTGACCATGGGCACGGGGATCGGCATCGAGGTCTCGACGTCCATGTCGACCGTCAGCAGGCTCGACGCCCCGGTCTCCACCACGCTGAACAGCTGCTCCTGCTTGGAGAAGAGGTCACCCTGCTGCAGCACCGTCTGGATCTGGTTCTCCCCCGGATAGTAGACAGCCTGGATGAAGGTGCTCTCCATGCCCTGCACCTCGGTGTCGAGCCGCAGCTGGCTGGGCCGCCCATCGTCGTAGCGGGCGAGCACCCACAGGCCCCGGATTCCCTCGTTCCACTCCGGGTACCGCTCGAAATCGCCGACGATGGCCATGATCGCCGCGGCGCCGGCGCCGACTTCGACCGTCTTGCTCAGAACTGGCATGGACAAAGCATATCTATTGGCCCACATGGGCCGTCGACAGCAGCGCGCGGATCGGGTCGGGAATCGGCACCGGCTTGCGGGTGTCCCGGTCGACGTAGACGTGCACCCAGTGGCCCAGCGCAGTGATCGGCCGGGCATCTCCTTGACCGTTGTCCGTTCGGAACAACCCCAACCGGTAGGTGACGCTGCTGTTGCCGAGCCGCGTCACCGCCACGCCTACCGCCAGGCTTTCGGGGAAGGCCAGCTCGGACAGGTAGCGGCAGCCCGACTCGGCGACGATGCCCAGCGCGGGCGTGGTGATCGGGTCGAGGCCGGTGCTGGTGTTGATCCAGGCGTTGATCGCGGTGTCGAAAAGCTGGTAGTAGACCGCGTTGTTGAGGTGGCCGAACATGTCGTTGTCGGCCCACCGGGTGCCCACCGGCCACAACACCGGGAAGTCGTCGCTGGTGAGCCCCTCCGGTGCGGGCGGAATTGCCATGGGTTGATTCCAGCACGGCGCCGCCACCTCGGGCGCAGGGGCGCGACCGGTTCGGCGTGCGACTCGTCGAGGCGGTGGCCGTCGTCGGTGCGCACCGTAGTCACCGATTGCTGCGCCGGCCGTCACGCCCGCGCAGAGGCTTGGGTCCTGCGCGAGGGTCACCGCGCCGGCCCCGCAGCGCCGCGCAGCGCAGTGCAGTGGACAAGGAGTGCCCCTGCAGCGCGAACAGAAACTCGGAGACCGCCCAGTCGGGCAGCAGCGAGTCGCAGCCGTGGCAGGTGCGCGGAAACACGTGCAACTCGGCCGAGACTCCGGCGCGCAGCAGCGTCGGCGCGTAGTCGACGGCCTCGTCGCGGAACGGGTCGATCTCCGCGCAGGTGATCACCGCCGGCGCCAGACCACCGTACCGGTGGCCGGGCCCAGATAGTGGCGCCACATCAGGTCGGCGGCCTCGCTGTCGAAGGCCGGGCTCGTGGTGAACTCGGCTTTGGAGGCCGTCGATCGGTCGTCCAGCACCGGCTGGTGCAGCAGCTGGAACGCGACCGGCGGCAGCGACCCGTCGGCCGCGCCGTGCGCCGGGCAGGCGGCCAGAGTGGCCCCGGCGCTGCTGCCGGCGACCGCCAGGCGCGCCGGGTCGACGCCGAGTCGCGCAGCATCGTTTGCGACCCAGCGCAGCACGGCGCTCGCGTCGTCGAAGGCGGCTGGGTAGGGGTGCTCCGGGGCCAGCCGGTAGTCCACCGAGACCACCGTGCAGCTGCCGCGACGGGCGAGTTCCAGACACTGGCGGTGGTCGGTGTCCAGGTTGCCCAGCGCGAAGCCTCCGGCGTGACAGTCGACGACCTGGACGCCCCGCGCATCGGTCAGCTCGGCGGCCAGGCGGCGCCGCTGGTTGAACGGCTCGCGGATGAGTTCGATTGCGAACGGGGAGAAATCAGTACGCGTGGTGGCGACGGCACGCAGGGCGGGGTCGAGCCGATCGGCCCCGGCCAATTCCGTCATCGGGACGCCCCGCCCGCTGACGTGGCCGTGCCGGCGGGGGCGGGGGCGGGGGCGTCGAGGCTTGAGTAGCCGGGCTTGAACCTGCGGGTCATCCCCCAGAAGCTGCGCGCGCTGCGCAGAGTCAGCGTGCCCGCACCTGCGCGTTGCCGACCGCCTTTTCGAGCAGTCGCAGGGGTCCGCCGGGGCTCCGTGGCTTCCACCGGGCGCCCAGCACGCGCATCATCGGCTGGTAGGCGCCGGTGAACATCTCGGTGAAGCTCGCGCTGCGCCCGCGGCCCAGCGCGAGGGCCTTGCACAGGGAGTGCAGCGTGTGGCCGTAGTACCTCTTCATCGCTCGAGCCGGACCAGCTGCGGCTCGGCCGGAGACCACACATCGCACAGCAGCTTCTCGACGGGATCGCCTGTGGCACAGTTGTTCCCAACCGCAGCCAGGGCATGGCCCTTGAACGTCCGGGCCGCCGCGCTGAGCACGTGCTGGGCCCGGCTCATCGCCCGGTCCACGTTGGGTGGCCACTCGTCGCCCCCCAGCGCGACCTCGGTCAGCCGCCCGTCCAGCGACGCCAGCACCCGGTCCCGGACGCGCGGGTCGGCCCGGAACGCCGCCGCACTGACGGCCCGGCTGCGATCGGCGATCTCGGTCTCGCACCACCCGGACCGGCATTCCGACACCGCGACGCCGAGGATCCGCAGTGCGCGGGTGTCGCAGCTCTGCGGCAGCCGCACGCTCACCTCCCAGCCGGCCATCACGCGGTCGTAGAGCCAGCCCCCGGCCGATTCCACGACGTCGGCGGCGCCGGTTGCGACGACGTCGAGCCGGTAGCGCAGCGGTGCGGCGTCGGCGGGGGTGACCCGCGTGGCGGCGGCCCGACCGCTCGCGCGGAGGTCGAACGTTGGGGTGACCATCAATCCATCCCTCACCGCCGGACGCCAGGAGGAGCTGGCGTGTCGGCGCTTGCGTTGGGACGCGACTCACCCGACAGCGTGACACTTTGACGACTATTTGCAACGGTTCGGCGGGCGGGTCACGACCCGCGACGCGCCTCGAGTTCGGCGAGGATCTCGTCGGTGTGCTCTCCCAATTCCGGTGCGCCAGAACGTGGTGCCCATGGCGTGCCGTGGAAGTCCGCCGGCGTGGCCACCATCGTCACGCCGGCCTCACCGTCGGGCACGTCGACGATCCCGCCCGCGGCGTGGAACTGCTCATCGGCGACCACGTCCTCGAGCGTGTTGACCGGTGACCAGAAGAAATCGGGTTCGGCGGCGAAGGACTGCGCCCATTCGTCGAGCGGTCGGGTCGCGAAAATCTCGTCGAGCGCGGCGATGAGCGCCACCGCGTTCTGGGCGCGGGAGCGAGCGTCGGCGAACCGCGGATCGATCAGCCATTCCGGACGGCCCACGGCGCGGCACAACGCGGGCCAATGCCGGTCGGCCTCGAGGCCGACGATCCAGAATCGGCGCCCGTCGCCGGCGGTGTAGTTGTTCATGCACGGGTTGCCCATCGATTCGCGCTGCCCGATGGCGATCTGCTGGCCGGTCAGCAGGTAGGTGTTCAGATCGAAGCTCACGGTGTAGGCGCCCTGCCGGTACAGCGACGTGCTCACCAGCTGACCGGCCCCGGTGCGTTCGCGCGCGATCAGGGCCGCACAGATGGCCGCGGTCAGGGTCATGCCGGCCGAGTGGTCGCCCATGCCGCCTCGCTGGAACGGGGGCGTGTCGCCGGGCCGGGTGAGCAGGTGCGCCAGCCCGGCGCGGGACCAGAACGCGGCGACGTCGTAGGCGGCGCGGTCGGCGTCGGGCCCGGCCTCGCCGTAGCCGGTGATCAGTCCGTAGACCAGCCGGGCGTTGCGGGCCGACACCGACTCGTAGTCCAGACCGAGCCGCTGCAGCGCGCCGGGGCGCACGTTGGTCACGAAAACGTCGGCGCCGGAGAGCAACTCGAAGGCGGTGTCGCGATCCGCCTCGGTGGTCAGGTCCAGCACGATGCTGCGTTTGCAGCGGTTGTCCATCTCGAACGGCGGGTTGACACCGAGGTCGCACCCCAGCATCCGGCCGAACATGCGGCCCGGATCACCGCCCGGCGGTTCGATCTTGATGACGTCGGCACCCCAGTCGGCCAGGATTGCCCCGGCGGCCGGGCCGGCCACCCAGACCCCGAGTTCGACGACTTTGACGCCCTCCATCGGTCCGGCCATGGGTAAGTTCCTACTCCGCGGTGGTGGTTCCCGCCGTCGGCGGGTCCCCGGCGACGCGTCTCAGGCGCTCAGGGCACCGGCACTTGCGGCGGGCCGGCCGCCACCGGGACGATACCCGGCGCCTGCAGCGGACTCGGCGCAACCGGACCGAGCCCCGGCAGCTGGAGCGGGCCAGAACCTCCCCCGAGCCCCGGCAGCTGGAGCGGCATGCCGGAACTGCCACCCAAACCCGATAGCACGGAGGGCATTTGACCGCTGGCCAGCGACGACATGACGCTCGGGCATTGCGACTGGATCGCCATGCTGGCGACGCCTCCGATCATGTCCGGCGGCAAGCCCGGTTTGCCCGACAATTGCGACGCGAGCGTGGCCAACGTCGCGCCGGGCTTGACCAGCATCGGGCACAGCGACTGCCCGATACCGGTGAGGGTGTCGTTGAATGAGCCGGCACCGCCCGCGCCGGCGCCATTGAGCACGCTGGTGATGGGGTCGGCGGGCGGGTCGGCGTGCGCGGGGGCCAGCGCCATCGCTCCAACGGCGACGACGCCCACCGTCACCGCGAGCGGCCGCAGCGCTGCGGAGGCCGCCGGGCGGACCGCGGAGGCGCGATGGGCCATCTGCTCGATCCAGGGGGGGTACATCTTCAGTGGGGTCATGTTCAGTGGGGTCATGCGTCGCTCCTCAGCGGTCCTCAGCGATGTCCAGCTGTCGTGGAAATGCATCAGCACCAATCAATTTCACTTTGGTAACAGTGGTCCCCTTACGTCACATTTACAACACGGTCAGGTCAAGGTTTGTGATCTGAGCGTTTCCTTACCGTTGTCATAACGGCGCTCGTGCGACGCTCCCCGGTTTGCTATCGAGGAGCCCGAGCGTCGGTATGGCCGGAGTTGGCACTACGAGCGGCATCGGCCGGCTTCGCCGGCAGCGCGAACCGAGGTACCTGATTGTGGGTTCACTAAGGGATATCCGCCGAAATTCTCATTCCCCCCAAGGAGCACCAGGACCGTTTCTGAGCACTGGGCGAAGCTGAGTTTTGCTCGGCGGGCGGCCTCGAACGGTGGTGGTTCGACTGACGTTCCGCGTTCTTCGCCCCGGGTGGGCGCACGCATCGGGGTAGGCCACCGCCCGGTTAGCGGCGCTCCCGTCCGCCTAGCGATAGCTGGGGCGCCCGAGGCCCAGCGCGTGCTGGGCGATCATGTTGCGGAACACCTCAAGGGTGCCGCCGTAGATCCCGGTCGGAAGTGCCAGTCGGAAAAGGTATTCGGTCACGCCGTCGTCGGCGGAGCCTTCGGCGTCGGTGGGCAGGGCCGCCGCGGTCCCCAGGATGTCCATCAAATCCGGGGAGATGTCACGCATGGTCTGCGCGATCGCCACCCGCCCGAACATGGTGGGCGTCGACAGCGCCGCCGCCATGCGCGCGAAGCTGCGCCCGAGTCGGTGTTTCACCGACTCGTCGTCCAGCCGGCGATGCCCGTCGCGGTCGGGTCGCGACGCGATCGCCGCGACGGTGTCCACCGCCTCGGCCATCACCACACCGTGGCCGGCCATGGTCGCGACGTCTTGCAGGCCATGCTCTTCGCGTTGGCCGGTGCCGTGCTCGACGTCCAGCGCCGAGCGCATCACCGTCCAGCCCGCGTTGACCTCGCCAATCCGGTAGAGGTCGTCGACGCGCACGTCGGTGTAGTAGGCGATGTTGGTTCGGTCGCCGTCCACGGTGCGGATGGGCTGTATCTCGATGCCCGCGGAGTCCAGCGGCACCAGGAACATGGTCAGGTTCTTGTGCTTGGGCCCCTGCACGTCGGTGTTGGTCAGCAGGAAGACGTAGGTGGCGTTCTGCGCGTTGGAGGTGAACATCTTGGCGCCGTTGATGACCCAGCCGGTTCCATCGCCGGCCCGCGCCGCCCGCGTCTTGCAGGTGGCGACGTCGGAACCGCCCTCGGGCTCGGTGTAGCCCAGGCACAGCAGGATCTCGCCGGACAGCACCCCCGGTAGCACCGCCTCACACAGCCGCGGTTCACCGAACTGCTGCACCAAGCGCGCGACCACCGACGTGGTTCCCCAGTGATACCAGGGCGTATGGGCCCTGGCGATCTCGAGTTCGAAGATCGGCCGGCGCACCGGGCTGAACCCGCCGTCTTCCTCGGACCGCCAGTCCGCGGCCAGGTATCCGGCCTCGCCCAGAGCCAGATGCACCTGCTGGTCGAAGTTCTCGCCGGTTTGGCGATCGCGGCGACGCACCTCGTCGGTGACGTGCTCGGCGATGAAGGCGCGCGTCTCATCGAGGAACACCTGGCCGGCGACCGACAGTTCGACCCGGGAGAAGTCCATCAGCGTCCTTGGATGACGAGTTTCCCGAAGCGCTCGATGCTTTCCAGCGCGTGCGCCAGACTGTCGCCGGGCAGCCCGACCTGCAGCCAGTTCACCCCGAGGGACGCCAGCTTGTGCAACCCGGAAAGATAAACGCCGGAATGGAATTCGTCACCTCACGGGCCACCGCCGGCGGAGTTGGCGAACGCGATGTCCAGCGTCGAGAAGTCCCTGCCCGCCTCGTCGCAGCGGCGCCGCAGGTCCTCGATACCCGCGGCGAGGCGGTCCTGCGAGTCGATCGAGGCGGTGCCCGCCGTCTGCGCCAGCGCGGCCGGAGCCGGAAACGGGCACCAGCCGTCGCCGTACTGCGCGCACGCCGGCGCGCCGACGCGGTGTTGCCGCCGATCCAGATCGGCGGGTGTGGCCGGCTGAGCGGGCGCGGGCGCGCGGTGATGCCACGCGCGGTGAAATGCCTTCCCTCGAACGACAAGTCGTCGGTGGTCCACGCGGCGCGGATCACCTGCAACGCCTCCTCGAACAGCTCGGCACGCTCGTCGTAGTCGACGCCGAGCGCCGCGAACTCCCGCTTGAGGTAGCCCACGCCGACCGCCAACGTGAACCGGCCGTTCGACAGCAGGTCCAGTGTCGCACCGGACTTGGCCACCACGAACGGGTTTCGGTACGGCAGCACCACGATGTTGGGTATCAGCCGCAGCGTGGTGGTCGTGGCCGCCGCGAAGACCAGGGCGACAAAAGGATCCAGGGCGTCGTGGCCGCCGGCTTCCAGCCACCGCTGCGACGGCGCTGGGTGGTCGGTGAAGCCGAACCCGTGGAACCCGGCCGCCGCCGCGACCGCCGCGATGCCCTCCCCGGTCACCAGTTCCGAATTGTAGGGATGGGTGTGCATCGGGTGGGTGAAGGCGAAGCGCATCGATCCGCCCGTCAGAACCGTGAGCGCGCGTCGATCGTGGTGTCGCTGGTGCGCAGCGGCCGGATCAGCGCCTCCTGGGCGAACGAGGCCAGCAGCGCACCCTCCTCGGAATGCACCGTGCCGCGCACGTAGGACATTCCCGCGCCGACCTGGGTGCTCTCGTGGGTGTAGAGCAGCCAGCCGTCCCAGCGCACCGGCTCGTGGAAGGCGACCGAGATGCTCATCGGGGCGGTGGACACCGTCAGGTGCGCCTGGTCGGTGCCGATGCCCGGGTGCGCGCGCATGGTGGTCGAGATGCCCAGGTGCCCGGTGAAGTACGCGACGAGCGCCTTGGCCAGGTCGTCGCGGGTGGGGATCGGATCGTAGTGCAGCCACGCGTGCAGCTCGGGCGGGCCGACCTCGTCGGGGCTGTTGACGTCCACGACGTCGACCAGCCGCAGCTGCCGCCCGGCCGTCGGCATCTCGGACACGTGGGAATCGGCCGGGGCGGCCACATCCGGCCGCGGCAGGTGGTGGCGGATGACGTCGGCGGTGGGGACGTCGGCCAGCACCGTGATGCTCAGGCAGCGCCGGCCGTTCTGGTGCACGGCGACGACCGCCGTGGCGGTAGACCGGCCCTCGGCCACGACGTCGAGGACGAATTCGACCGGCGGACCGACCGCCACGGCGCGGGAGAACACCGCGTGCGCCGAGCGCACCGACTTGTCCGGGAATCGTTTGGCCACCGCGACGATCGCCTGGGCCAGCACCTGAGTGCCCTCCGCGACCCGCCGTTCGTCGCCGCCGGCCCCGACGTCGACGCCGGTGTCGCCGAAGAACCGGTCCTGGCCGTCGGCCCGCACGTCGAACAGGTCGAGCAGGCCCTGCACCGTCCACTCGGTCTGCTCGGATTCCTCGGAGACCTTGCTCAAGTCCGCTCTACCTCTCGCGCTCGCAGCTCAGGGTTCAGCGTGACAGTTTCCGTTGGTGTTGTAAACATTGGTGACGCGAGGCAATGCTTCTCACCGGACGACAAGGCCGGTACACGCGCCCAGCGGGCATTGCGTTTCCGGAAAGGAGCGCACCGCCGGGCACTTGTCCGGCACATTGACACCGAGACCCGCGGTGCACGACACTTTCTCGGTGGTTTGTAACGGCGCGGGCCGCGTCTTCGCCGGCGAACCCGACGGCCCGCCCGACGGCATGGCGCTGGGCGGCCCCAAGCGCCGCGCGCTGTTCCTGCTCTCGGGCACCGGCGCCTACCCTGAGCTACTGCGGGACACTCGGCTGTCCCGCCTGGACGCGGTGACGGTCGACACGCCCGGCGCCGGCCTGCCGTGACATCCGAGAGGCGCACATGACCGACTCCTATTACGAGCTCATCGACGACGCGGACGCCCTCGGCCAGAAGTTTCGGGCCACCGACCTGGTGCGCGGCACCTGGTCGGCGACGATCCAGCACGGCGGCCCGGTCTCGGCGCTGCTGGTGAGGGCCATGCAGCGATGCGAAAACCGCGACGACACCCGACTGACCCGGGTCGTGATCGACCTGCTGGGCGGCGTGCCGGCCGACGGCGACCTGTGGGTCGGTGCGCAGCTGCAGCGCGGCGGCAAGCAGATCGAGCTGGTCGGCGCCGAGATGCTGGCGCCGGGCCCCGAGGGTGAACCCCGTCCGGTCGCGCGCGCCACCGGGTGGCGGTTCCAGCAGCAGGACACGACGGCGGTGGCGCACGCCGCGACTCCCCCGCCCCGCCCCCGGACCGAGGCACGCGACCGTAACCTGAAGGCCAAGGACTGGGACCGCAACTACGTGCACAGCCTCGACTGGCTGTGGCTGACCGAACCGATGGGCGAGGGCCCGGGTGAATCCTGGATCAACCCGACCGTGGACCTCGTCAAGGGCGAGACCATGACGCCGCTTGAGCGGCTGTTCGCGGTCGCCGACTGCGCCAACGGCATCGGCAGCAAGCTTGATATCCGCGCGTGGACGTTCCTGAACACCGATCTGGCCGTGCACGTGTTCCGCATCCCCGAGGGCGAGTGGATCGGCATTCGCGCCGAGACCAGCTACGGTCCCGACGGCGTCGGGACGACGAACGGCACGCTGTTCGACGAGTGGGGCGCGGTCGGCTCCATCCAGCAATCGGTGCTGGTGCGCCGGCGCCCCGGCGCGACTTCGTAGAGTTTCAGCCATGAGCCAGCCGGCGTCGGTCACGGACACCGACACCTCGACGCGCCAGCGGATCCTGGCGGCCACTGCCGAGGTGCTGGGCCGTAACGGCAAGACCAAACTGAGCCTGTCCGAGGTCGCCGCCCAGGCCGGGGTGTCGCGTCCGACGCTGTACCGCTGGTTTGCCTCCAAAGCGGAACTGCTGTCGGCGTTTTCGAACTACGAGCGGCAGACCTTCGAGAGCGGCCTGGTGCGGGCCACCGCCGGACTCAAGGGCGTCGACAAGCTCGACGCCGTCCTGCGGTTCATCGTCGACTACCAGCATTCGTACTCGGGGGTGCGCATGGTCGACGTCGAACCCGAGCACACCATCGCCCAGTTCGCCCGTGCCATGCCGGAGATGCGCGCGGGCCTGCAGCGGCATCTGCCCGGCCCCAATGCCGCGGTGAAGGCGGCGACCGTGATCCGCATCGCCATCTCGCACTACATCGTCCGCAGCGACGACGCCGACCAGTTCCTGGCTCAGTTGCGCCACGCCGTGGGGATCAAGCCGCAGGGCTGATCACTCGAAGAGCACCGCGGCGTTGAGATAGCCGGTCGGGTCCAGCGCTGCCTTGACCGCCCGCATCGCGGCGATGTCGGCGGGTTCGCGCGACATCCCCAGGTACTGGCGTTTGCGGCTGCCGACGCCGTGCTCGGAGCTGACGTTGCCGCCGCACCCGGCGATCAGGTCCATCATCGGCCCGTACACCGCCTGCTCTCGTTCGACCGGGCAGCGCAGCACGTTGAGATGCAGGTTGCCCTCCCCGACGTGGCCGAACAACAGCGGCAGCGCGTCGGGCGCGTGCGCACCCAACAGCGCGACCGTCTCGCGGGCGAACCCGCCGATCGCCGCCAGTGGCAGCGACACGTCGAACTTCAGCGGCGGCCCGTACACACCGAGCACCTCGGCCAGCGACTCCCGAACCTGCCACAACCGTTGCTGGGCAGCGACATCCACGCCCACTGCGGGTTCCCCGCACAGCTGCACACCGTCGAGCAGGTCGGCCAGCCGTTCGGTCTGGTCGTGGTCGGCCGCCAGTTCCACCAGCAGCATCCAGTCGCCGTCCACCGGCACCGCCACCCCGAGGTGCGCACGGATCAGCGCGCCCGCCCGGCCGTCGATCAGCTCCAGCGCCGCGATCCCGTCCACGTCGCGGAACGTCCGGCCGGCCGCCACGAGCGCCTCCAGGTCGGCGAACCCGCACACGGCGGTCACCCGGTGCGTCGGCGCGGGGTGCAGCCGCAGGTCGAGCGCAGTGATGACGCCGAGGGTGCCCTCGGCGCCGACGAACAGCGCCGGCAGGTCGTAGCCGGTGTTGTCGCTGCGCACCAGGCTGTGCCGGCGCAGCAGCGAGCCGTCGGGCAGCGCCACCTGCAGGCCGAGCACCTGCTCGCCCATGTTGCCGTAGCGCACCGTGCGCAGGCCGCCGGCGTTGGTCGAGGCCATGCCTCCCACGGTGGCCGTGTCCCGGGCGGCCAGATCCACCCCGAACACCAGGCCCGCGGCGGCGGCCGCGTGCTGCACAGCGGCCAGCGTGGCCCCGGCACCTGCCTCGACGCGGCGCTCCACGGTGTCGACGTCACCCAGCGCGCGCAGCCGCTCGGTGGACAGCAGCACGTCGTCGTGCTCGGGTACGGTGCCGGCCACCAGGGAGGTGCGGCCGCCCTGCACGGTGACGTGTGCCCCGGCGTCGCGACACACCCGCAGCACCGCGGCGGCCTCTTCGGCCGAACCCGGCCGCACCAGCGCGCCGGCCCGGCCGCGGTAGCGCCCGGTGTGGTCGACGGCTCGGCCGGCCAGGACGTCGGGGTCGGTGACGACGTGGCCCGGCCCGACCACGGACTGAAGCGCGCGCAGCATGCTCGCGGTTATAGCACCGCAGCCGTCAGAACTCCTTGTGCGGCACGTCGGCCACCAGGCCGCCGTCCATGACGAACTCGGCGCCGGTCGCATACGACGACTCGTCGCTGGCCAGGAACAGCACGAACGTGGACACTTCCCGCATCTCGCCGGGGCGGCCCAGCGGGATGGTCACCAGGTCCTCGGGCAGGTTCGCGGTCATCGGGGTGCGGATGAAGCCGGGGTGCACGGAGTTCACCCGGATGTTGTGCGGCGCCAGCTCCAGGGCCGCCGACTTGGCCAGGCCGCGCACCGCCCACTTCGAGGCGACGTAGGGGTGCACCGCCGGCGCGCCGCGCAGACCCTCGATCGAGGACACATTGATGATCGAGCCGCCCCCGGCCGCGGTCATCGGCTCGACGGCCACCCGCATGCCCAGGAAGGTGCCGGTCAGGTTGACGTCGATCACCTTCTGCCACTTGCCCAGATCGAAGTTCTTCAGCTGCCCCAGTGCGACGATGCCGGCGTTGTTGACCAGCACGTTGAGCTTGCCGAACTCACCGGTGGCGGTCGCGACCGCGGCGTCCCACTGGTCGGGCTGGGTGACGTCGAGGTGGACGTAGCGGGCCGCGTCGCCGATCGTCTCGGCCAGCGCCTTACCCTCGTCGTCGAGGATGTCGCCGATCACCACCTTGGCGCCCTCGGCGGCCAGCAGGCGCGCGTGCTCGGCGCCCATGCCGCGGGCGCCGCCGTGATTGTGGTCGCCTTTGCGGCTGCTCGGCACGATGTCCACGGCGTAGGACGGCTCGCCGGTGATCTCCACGCGGTAGGAGCCGTCGCCGGAAGCGGGCTGGGGCAGGTCGGGCCGCAGGTCGGGCCGCAACCGGGTGATGTGCTCGATGACGATGGCGGGGTGGCCGCCCACCATCCCGCGGATCTCGAACTGCAGCACGGCCAGCGTGCTCTTGGCCACGCGAACGACCGCGATGTCGAAATCCTCGGGTGCGGGCTCGCGCTGGTAGGACTCGGCGATCTCGTCGACCTCGATGCCCAGCCCGGCCGCCAGCTGCCGGATCGCGGTGCCCCAGGCGATGCTGAGCACGCACGGTTGCAGCAGCATCGGGATCTCGTCGAGCGGACGGCCGAAGCCCATGTAGTGCATCACTTCCGCGCCGTCGTAGCCGGCGTAGTCGTGGATCTCCATGCAGCGCACCTGTTCGACGCGCCGGCAGGTCCCGGCCAGGGCCAGCGGGATCAGGTCGTTGACGAATCCCGGGTCGACACCGCTGATGAAGTTGCTCGAATTGCCTTGCCGGGCAGCATTTTCGACGCGCGCGATGTACTTGTCGGGCATCACGCCCCACGGGTACTGCAGCAGCCCTGGCGACGACCCGACGACGTTGATCCCGGCGGCCAGGATCCGCATGACGTCGGCCATCGCGTCCGGTAATCGGGTGTCGCCCATCGCGCAGTAGACGACGCACTCGGGCCCGGTGGCCAGCACGGCGTCAAGATCGGCCACCGCCGGGACACCTGTGACGACCTCGTCGTCGAGCGCGACGCCGCACAGCGCGCCGGCGTCCTTGGCCACCTTCTCCGCCGACGAGGGAACGACGTTCGCCGCCGTGGTGGATCAGGTGCGCAAGGAACTCGCCCCGCAATACCTGGCAGATACGCGGATCAGCCTGTCCCACCTTGCGCGTGAACTCGGTTACGCCGAGCAGAGTGTGACACAAGCAGCCGCGGCGTCGAATTCCCCGGCGGCCGGGCTGTGGGCCCCGTGCTGCGACGTGTTCCGCCGACGACCGACTCGGCAGGGCCGGGACAGGACGCGCCGGAGCTCTTACGGACCCAGCGGCGAGGTCTGGCGGATCGTCTCGTCGCGGATGAGCCCCCGCAGCAGCGCGGTGCTGAACTCGGCGGCGATCTCCTTGGCGCTGCGCCGCCCGCTGGGCCGCAGCCAGCGGTAGCTGCCCAGCGTCATGCCGATGTAGCCCAGTGCCACCACGTGCGAGTCGCACTCGTAGAACTCACCGCTGGCGATCCCGCGGTCGATGAGACCGTGCACGTGCTCGTAGACCTGCGCTTCCTTCTCCCGCACCTCGGCAACCTGTTCGGCGGTGAACCACTCGGTGATGTAGGGCGCTTCCTGGAAGTAGACGGCGGCGCGCTCGGGGTTGTCGGCGATCCCGCCGAGCAACCGTGCGGTGTACTGGTAGAACGCCTCGCGGGCCGTCCACGACGGGTCGTCGTGGACGGCGGCCAGCGTGCCCTCGGCGGCCTGACGGTAGATGTCGAACAGGATCAGCGCCTTACTGGCGTAGTAGTGGTAGACAGTCGCCTTGTTCAGCCCGATGACATCGGCCACGTCGTCCATCCGGGTGCCGTGATAGCCGCGGGCGGCGAACAGCGTGGTGGCAACGGCCAGCAACTCCTCGCGGCGGGAAACCCCGTTCTCGGTTGGCATCTGCACTCGCTATCGTCCATTGCCGGGGCCGGGCGCGACCCCGGACCAGGCTAGCCGTCAATCAACTGGTTGGACAGTTTATGCGGGTGTTGCGCCGCGGTGGAGGGGACTAGACTGACCGGCGAACCAGTCGCGACTGACCACAGGGGTGGCCCAATGGATCCGAGCCCGGACTACGACGCGAGCGACGAGATCGAGTTCTTCTTCCGTTACGTCCCGTGGGGTCTGCGCGGAGTCGTCGACGGCAACGGCTACCCGCCGCCGGCCTATCCGCCCGTCTGAGCCCGTCTGACCGGCAGCATCGGCGCTCGAAACCTGCTCAGAGCGCCTTGAGCTCCTCGGCGATCTCGGTCACCGACTTCTTCGCGTCCCCGAACAGCATGGTCGTTCCCTCGCCGTAGAACAGCGGGTTGTCGATGCCCGCGAACCCGGAGTTCATCGACCGTTTCAGCACGATCACCGACTTGGCCTTGTCCACGTTGAGGATGGGCATGCCGTAGATCGGGCTGGACGGATCGTTGCGGGCCGCCGGGTTGGTGACGTCGTTGGCGCCGATGACGATGGCGACGTCGGTGCGGGCGAACTCGTCGTTGATGTCGTCCATGTCCTTCATCGCGTCGTAGTCGACCTCGGCCTCGGCCAGCAGCACGTTCATGTGCCCGGGCATGCGGCCGGCAACCGGGTGGATCGCGTACTTCACCGGTACGCCGCGCTTCTCCAGCAGGGACGCCATGTCCTTGACCGCATGCTGGGCCTGCGCTACGGCCAAGCCGTAGCCCGGGACCACGATCACCTGGTTGGCGTAGGCCATCTGGATCGCCGCGTCGGCCGCCGAGGTCGCCTTGACGACCTTGTTACCGCCTTGACCACCAAGGCCGCCGGCCGGCGCCATGCCGCCACCGCCGAACCCGCCCGCCACGATCGCGGGGATGGAGCGGTTCATCGCCTTGGCCATCAGATTGGTCAGGATCGAACCGGAAGCACCGACGATCATGCCGGCCACGATCATCGCGGTGTTGTTCAGCGCCAGCCCCGCCGCGGCGGCCGACAGCCCGGTCATCGCATTCAGCAGGGAGATGACCACCGGCATGTCGGCGCCACCGATGGGCAGCACCACCATCAGGCCGAGCACACCCGAGGCGGCCAGCAGGCCGATCATCCACCACAGCGACACGCCGCCGCTGCAGGGATGCGCGTGCAGGCCGATGACCACCGCGGCGGCCACCGCCGCGATCAGCAGCAACAGGTTGACGAGTTGCTGAGCCTTCCCCAGGCCGATGGGCCGGCCGGGCAGGATTTCCTGCAGCTTGCCGAACGCGATGATCGAGCCCCAGAACGAGATCGAGCCGATGATCGCGGCGAACAGCGAGGCCACCACGATGTGCACCGTCGGTGACTCGTTGTGCTGGAAGGCCGAGAAGCCGGTGGTCTCGAGGAATTCCGACAGCGCGATGAGCGCGACGGTGCCGCCGCCGACGCCGTTGAAGAACGCCACAAGCTGCGGCATGGCGGTCATCTTGGTCAGCCGTGCCGGCGGCACGCCGAGCACCACACCGACGACCAGACCGGCGATGATCAGCGGCCACTGGGTGGTGTCGCGGATCATGACCAGCGTCGCCGCCACCGCCAGCGTCATGCCGACCGCGGCGATCAGGTTGCCGCGCACCGCGGTCTTGGGGCCGGTCAGGCCCATCAAGCCGTAGATGAACAGCGAGAACGAGATGATGTAAAGGACGGTGATCAGGTAATTCATTTGCCCGCAGGCCCTCCTGCTTTGTCGCCCTTCCCGGCCGCGGCGGCCGCAGGCTTCTTGCCCTTGAACATGCCCAGCATCCGGTCGGTGACGATGAATCCGCCGATGACGTTCAGCGTTCCGAACACCACCGCCACGAACATGATGATCTGTAGGGCGATCGACGGGTGCTCGACCTTGCCGAACACCACCAGCGCGCCCAGTACCACGATTCCGTGGATGGCGTTGGTCCCCGACATCAGCGGGGTGTGCAGGGTGTTGGGGACCTTGGAGATCACCGCGAACCCGACGAACCCGGACAACACCAGGATCGCCAGATTCTGCAACAGCTCGTCGTACATCAGGAGTCCTCTCCGGTGCGCGTCACGCAGGCCGCCGCGATGATCTCGTCGCCGAAGTCGGGGGCCAGCGTGCCGTCTTTGATCATCAGTTCCAGCAGGGCCGTGATGTTCTTGCTGTACAGCTCGCTGGCGTGCTCGGGCATCGTGGCCGGCAGGTTCAGCGGTGCCGCGATGGTGACGTCGTGGCGGACCACGGTCTGGCCCGGTTCGGTGAGCTCGCAGTTGCCGCCGGTCTCCCCGGCCAGGTCCACCACGACGCTGCCGGGTTTCATGCCCTGCACCGCCGCAGCGGTCACCAGTCGCGGCGCGGGCCGGCCCGGCACCAGCGCGGTGGTGATCACCACGTCGAATCCGGTGATGGCCTTCTCCAGTGCTTTTTGCTGCTGCGCGCGCTCCTCCTCGGTCAACTCCCGGGCGTAACCGCCCTCGCCCGCGGCGTCGATACCCAGGTCGAGCCACTGGGCGCCCACCGAACGCACCTGGTCGGCCACCTCGGGGCGCACGTCGTAGCCGGTGGTGCGCGCGCCGAGCCGCTTGGCGGTCGCCAAGGCCTGCAGCCCCGCCACCCCGACGCCGAGCACCAGCACGGTGGCCGGCTTCACGGTGCCCGCCGCCGTGGTCAGCATCGGGAAGAACCGCGTCGACTCCCAGGCCGCGACCAGCACGGCCTTGTAACCGGACACGTTGGCCTGCGAGGACAGCGCGTCCATCGCCTGGGCGCGTGAGATACGCGGAATGGCCTCCAGCGCGTAGGCCTGCACCCCGGCGCTTCTCAGCGCGCCGATGCAGTTGTCGGCATTGCGGGGCGCCAGGAAGCCGACCAGCGTCTGGCCGCTGTGCAGCTTGGCGACCTCGGCAGCGCTGGGCGGGGCCACCTTGACGACGACATCGGCGCCCCACGGGTCGCCGATGCTCGCCCCGGCCTCGATGTAGAGGGCGTCGGGAAGCAGCGCCTTCTCGCCGGCGCCGGATTCGACGACGACGCTGACACCTCTTTTCACCAGCGGTGCGACCGCCTTGGGGACCAGCGCGACCCTGCGCTCGCCGGCCCCGGACTCGGCGACCACACCAACCCTGACCGGCGTTGTCTGCGAATCTGTCATGACACGTACATCTACTTTCCCGTGCTTTCTGCCGATGGATGTCCCCACCGATGGATACGGCGCCGGCCCAGCCGCGCGCTTGGCTACCTTAACGCGCGCCGCGTCCGCCACCGACCTGTGATCACCCGGGCAGACTTCCCCGGCAACCGGTCGGCTGTCCCGGTCGATGCTTCGCCGCCCTGCGGCGATTCGCTAGCCGTTGCCGCGTTGTGGGGCCACAAGAAAGCGTTGTGTTGCGACGCCGCGTTCAGAGAGCCGCGTGTCCACCAGCCGCGCCGTCACCACATGCCGTCACCACACCGGCCTTCACCACATCGGCCTTCACCACATCGTGATGTCCTGGTCACGTTCGGCGGCCGGGCGTGGCCCGAAGTAGCGCCGCTCGGATTCTTCGATGGGCACGTCGTTGATGCTGGCCTCGCGGCGCGCCATCAGCCCCGACGGGTCGAACTCCCACAGTTCGTTGCCGTAGCTGCGGTACCACTGGCCGTCGCGGTCGCGGCATTCGTACTGGAACCGCACCGCGATGCGGTTGCCGTGGAAGTCCCACAGGCTCTTGCGCAGCGAGTAGCCGAGTTCGCGCCGCCACTTGCGGGTCAGGAACGCCACGATGGCGTCGCGGCCGATGACGTGTTCGCCGCGGTTGCGCCACCGCGACTCCGGTGTGTAGGCGCGGCTGACGCGTTCGGGGTCACAGGTGTTCCAGGCGTCCTCGGCGGCCTGGACCTTGTGTATCGCCGTCGCGCGGGTGAACGGGGGAAAGGGGGGCAACGTCTCGGTCATGGCACAGATCGTGCGGGAAGTTGACCGCCTGTCAAATGCGAGCGGCCGCAGGTGCCCTATCGTGACGGGCATGGACTTCGCGATGTCGGCCAAAGCAAGCGACTACCACCAGCGGCTGGCCGACTTCATGACCGAGCACGTCTTCGAAGCCGAGGCCGCCTACGACGCCTACCGTCTCGAGGCCGGCCCCCATGACCACACCGTCCCGCCGGTCGTCGAGGAACTCAAGACCAAGGCCAAGGACCGCGGCCTGTGGAACCTGTTCCTGCCGGCCGAGTCGGGCCTGACCAATCTCGAGTACGCCCCGCTGGCCGAGCTGACCGGCTGGAGCCTGGAACTCGCGCCCGAGGCGCTCAACTGCGCCGCGCCCGATACCGGCAACATGGAGATCCTGCACATGTTCGGCACCGAGGAGCAGCGCACCCGGTGGCTCCACCCGCTGCTCAACGGAGAGATCCGCAGCGGCTTTTCGATGACCGAACCCGCGGTGGCCAGCAGCGACGCCCGCAACATCGAGACCACGATCGAGCGCGACGGCTCCGACTACGTCATCAACGGCCGCAAATGGTGGACGTCGGGGGCCGCGGACCCGCGCTGCACGATCCTGATCGTGATGGGCCGCACCAATCCCGACGCGGCGAGCCACCAGCAGCAGTCGATGGTGCTGGTGCCCATCGACACGCCGGGTGTGACCGTGCTCCGCTCGACGACGGTGTTCGGCTTCCACGACCAGCCCGGGCACAGCGAGATCGTCTACGACAACGTCCGGGTGCCGGTCACCAACCTGCTCGGCGAGGAGGGGGGCGGCTTCGCGATCGCCCAGGCCCGGTTGGGCCCGGGCCGCATCCACCACTGCATGCGCGCGCTGGGCGGCGCCGAACGCGCGCTGGCCCTGATGACCGAGCGGGCCCGCAACCGGGTGGCGTTCGGCCGGCCGCTGGCCGAGCAGGGCGTGGTGCGCGAGGCGATCGCCGCGTCGCGCAACGAGATCGACCAGGCCCGGCTGCTGTGCGAGAAGGCGGCGTGGACGATCGACGAGCACGGCAACAGGGCCGCCCACCTGCTGGTCTCCCAGATCAAGGCGGTCGCCCCGCAGGTGGCCTGCGACGTCATCGACCGCGCCATCCAGGTGCACGGTGCCGCCGGCGTCAGCGAGGACACTCCGCTGGCCCGGATGTACGGCTGGCATCGCGCGATGCGGATCTTCGACGGACCCGACGAGGTGCACATGCGGACCATCGCGCGCGCCGAGATCGGCCGGGAGAAGTCGCCGTTGGCCGCGGCGGTCACGTCGCGTGGCTGAGGCGTTACGGGAACTGTCGGGGACCTGGAACTTTCGCGACGTCGCCGACACCGTATCCGCGCTGCGACCCGGGCGGCTGTTCCGTTCCGGCGAGCTGAGCCGGCTCGACGACGAGGGCCGCGCCACGATGCGGCGGCTGGCGATCACCGACGTCGCCGACCTGCGGTCGTCGCGGGAGGTGGCCCGGCGCGGGCCGGGCCGGGTGCCCGACGGCGTCGACATCCACCTGCTGCCGGTCCCCGATCTCGCCGACGACGACCCCGCCAACGGCGAGGCCGGGCAGGCGCCGCACGAGCACGCGTTCCAGCAGCTGCTGCAACGCGAGGAGGGCCTGCCGGTCGACGAGGCCGCAACCCGCTACATGATCGACGAATACCGGCAGTTCCCGGTGCGCAACGGGGCGCAGCGCGCGCTGCGCCGCGTCGTCACGCTGCTGGCTGCCGGGCGCCCGGTGCTCACGCACTGCTTCGCGGGCAAGGACCGCACCGGCTTCGTGGTGGCGACGGTGCTGGCGGCGGTCGGTGTCGACCGGGACGCCATCGTCGCGGACTTCCTGCGCAGCAACGACGCCGTCCCCCAGTTGCGGGTGCAGATCACCGAGATGATCCACCAGCGCGCACAGGCCCCGGTGACCGCGGAGGTGGAAACCTTCGCCGAGGCCCGGCTCTCGGACGGGGTGCTGGGAGTGCGCGAGGAGTACCTGGACGCCGCATGGCAGCGGATCGACGGCGAGTTCGGGTCCCTGCAGGCGTATCTGCGCGACGCGGGCATCACCGCTGCCGACGTGGGCCGGTTGCGCGACGCACTGTTCGCCTGAGCACCGGCGCCGTCACACTTTCGGAAAACGAGCCGCAAAAGATGCATACCGAGACGCAGATCACGTCTAGGATGGCACGAGCCGACTGCTGGGCCGGCCGCGAAGACGGTGATGCGCGGCCCGACGTCGGCACAACTCAACAGTCCTGGCCGGAAGGGAATGCCCGATGACGAGCATGCTTGTACAGCCCCAGTTGATAGGGTCGGCCGCGTCGGACGCGGCGGGAATCGGCGCGGCGATCGACCAGGCCCGCGCCGCGGCCGCGGCGCAGACGACCGGGCTGGTGGCCGCGGCGCAGGACGAGGTGTCGGAAGCCACTGCAGCGCTGTTCGGCTCATTCGGCCAGGACTACCAGGCGCTGCTGGCGCAGGCGAGCGCGTTCCACGAGCAGTTCGTGGCGGCTTTGAGCGGCGCCGGGAACGCCTACGTGCAGGCCGAGGCGGGTGTCGCCGGCACCCTGGGC
>NZ_JBMIOP010000291.1:0-2313 GCF_049197365.1 Mycobacterium sp. THU-M104 | reverse complement strand
GCTGGCCGGTGACGACCTGGCGGGTTCGGTGATCCGGGGCAGCGCCACACCGGCGGGCAAGACCGTGTTCGTGTTCCCCGGCCAAGGCTCCCAATGGCTGGGCATGGGCATGGGCCTGCACGCCGAATACCCATTGTTTGCGGAGGCTTTCGATGCCGTCGTGGCCGAACTCGACCGCCACCTGCTGCGTCCCGTGCGCGAGGTGATGTGGGGTCACGATGAAAACCTGCTGAACACAACCGAATTCGCCCAGCCGGCCTTGTTCGCGGTCGAGGTGGCGTTGTTCCGCCTCCTCGAATCCTGGGGCTTGCGGCCCGACTTCGTCATGGGCCACTCGGTGGGCGAACTGTCCGCCGCGCACGTCGCCGGCGTCCTGTCGCTGCAGAACGCCGCGGTGCTCGTGGCAGCGCGCGGCCGCTTCATGCAGGCATTGCCGGCGGGCGGGGCGATGATCGCGGTGCAGGCGACCGAGGAGGAAGTGCGGCCGCTGCTGGACGGCCAGGTCGGCCTGGCGGCCGTCAACGGCCCGTTCTCCGTGGTGATTTCGGGTGCCCGCGACGATGTGGTCGCGGTCGCCGAGCGGTTCCGCGGGCAAGGTCGCCGCGTGCACCGGTTGGCCGTCTCGCACGCGTTCCACTCGCCGTTGATGGAGCCGATGGTCGACGAATTCGCCGCCGTCGCCGCCGGACTGGCCACCGCGGCGGCCGGCATTCCGGTCATCTCCAACGTGACCGGCCAATTGGCCGCAGACGACTTCGCCTCGTCGTCGTACTGGAAGCGCCACATCCGCGAAGCGGTCCGGTTCGCCGACAGCATTCGCTTCGCGCACTCCGCCGGGGCCACCCGCTTCCTGGAAGTCGGTCCCGGCGGCGGCCTGACAGCGTCGATCGAGGAGTCGCTGTCCGATGCGCCCGTGCTGACGGCGTCGCTGCTCCGCAAGGATCGCCCCGAGCCCGTGACGCTGGTCAACGCTGTCGCGCACGGGTTCGTCACCGGCATGGACGTCGACTGGCGTGGTGCCATCGGGATGGCCAACTTTGTCGAACTGCCCACGTATGCCTTTGAGCGGCGACGGTTCTGGCTCTCCGGTGGCGGTGGGGCCGCCGACGCCGCCGGTCTGGGGCTGGGCGTGAGCGAGCACCCGCTGCTGGGTGCGGTGATCGAGTTGCCGGCCTCGGGCGGGGTGGTGCTGACGGGCCGGTTGTCGCCCGGCACGCAGGGCTGGCTGTCCGATCACGCAGTGGGCGGCACGGTGCTGTTTCCCGGTGCCGGATTCGTGGAGCTGGCGATCCGCGCCGGTGACGAGGTGGGTTGCGGAATGGTCGAGGAGTTGAATCTTGCTGCGCCGCTGGTCTTGCCGGCCGCATCTTCGGTCGCGGTGCAGGTCGTCGTCGGTAGCCTCGACGAGTCGGGCGCTCGCACGGTCTCGGTGTTCTCGCGCGTCGAGACGGGCTCTTCGTGGCTGCTGCATGCCGAGGGTGTGCTGAGTGCCGGATCAGCCGTTCCCGGCGCGGACCTGTCGGTATGGCCTCCGGCGGGGGCCGTCCCGGTGGACATCGGCGACGGGTATGAGCGGCTGGCCGAACGCGGTTACGGTTATGGGCCCGCGTTCCGGGGCCTGACGTCGATGTGGCGCCGCGGCGCCGAAGTTTTCGCGGAAGTGGCGCTCCCCGCCGACGCCGGCTTGTCCGTGGCCGGATTCGGGGTCCACCCGGTCCTGCTGGATGCGGCGCTGCACGCGGTGATCCTGGCCTCGGAAGAGGGCGAATTGGCCGAGGGCTCTGTGCTGGTGCCGTTCTCCTGGCAGCGCGTGTCGTTGTACGCTGCGGGTGCGGAGGCACTGCGGGCGCGCATTGCGCCCTCAGGTCCGTCCGCGATGTCGATCGAGCTTGCCGACGGGCTGGGCCTGCCGGTGTTGTCGGTGGGTGCGATGGTGGCCCGGCCGGTCAGCGATCAGCAACTCCTGGCCGCGGCCTCGAACTCGGGCCGCGATCGGCTCTTCGAGGTCGTCTGGTCCGCGCAGCCCGCCGAGAACGTGCAGCCGATATCGGTATTCACATGGGGCACGACCGTGTTCGATACCACCGAGGTCGAACCCAAGGCGTATCTGTTCGAATCCCCGCCGGTCACCGGTGACGTCGTCGCGGACGTGTACGCGACCACGCGCGCCGTGCTTCAGGTGCTGCAAACCTGGCTGACCGGCAACGCGGCCGCGATGCTGGTGGTGTCGACGCGGGGTGCGGTGGCGTTGCCGGGGGAGGACGTGGGGGATTTGGCGGGTGCGGCGGTGTGGGGGTTGGTGCGTTCGGCGCA